>QMVA01000026.1 GCA_003660865.1 Candidatus Nanohalarchaeota archaeon
CATCAAATCACCCCACATATTGACCATATACATTATGGCCATCTTATTTTTATGTAGGGGTCATATGACACTATCTGCGATTTTTAGGATCCAGGAAATCTTCGATTTCCCCGGATAGATTAACGTCTCTTGGTCTTAGGTTAAATTTGTCCATTTAGTAACGACGTTAACTATAATGTAAAAAATGTAGAAGGAGAATATATTCCCAGAGCAGAAGTAAGAGTAAAATCAGAAAGAGCGAGACAGTTGGATTCATCTTATGGTTTAGTAAGTTATCATTTTGATCCTAATGGTCAATTTGATCATATTAAATTACCAGGTACAGAAATTGTTCTTGACCGTAAACAGGTTAAGGGCATGGAAACTGTATATGCAAATCTTGAGGGCGTTGTATGGTATGATGGTGAATACTGTCTAAAAATTACCGATTATGTAGAAAATTCATACATTAATATATTATCAACTAGAGATGACACCGAGCATCATGCGATCTCAGCAATGAATAATGGTGATTTAGTATTGGAAAGAGATTTTAATCTTGTTCCGGTTGAAAATTTGGGTGCAGCACCAGGGTTGAAATATGATTTATCTAATATTCAGAATTACAGGAACTTTGTTGATGACTTTGGTCGAATATGTGTTTTTAAGGATGCTCGGGTTGAAGATACGGGGATTAATTATGTTAATTCTATAATGGCTCTTGCGGATATTCAAAACATGCAAGGTTATGACATTCCATTACTTTTGTAATCGCTGAGGAATGCCTAGGATTTGTTCAGGTAAATTGTGGTCATCATATCGTATTCCTTTGGCGGTATGATTATACCTGTTTTTAGGTACATTTATTTATGCATTAGCGTTTCCAAAACCTTTTTTGAGTTCTGTAGAATGTCATCATAGAGACTGTTGCCTTTTGAGTCCATTGTGACTATCAGTGGGATATCTTTTACGTCAAGTTCCCATATTGCTTCGGGCATGCCAAATTCCGGCATATGCTGCTTTTTTACGGTCATGTTTTTGGCGTAGACCAATGCTGCGCCGCCTACGGCTGATGCATAGATTGCTTTTCCTTTCATGGCGTTGAGGACAGAACTATCCATGCCGCCTTTCCCGATGATTGCTTTTATGTTGTATTTTTCTATGAGTTTCGGGGTGTATGGGTTCAGTCTTGAGCTTGTTGTGGGGCCTGCGGCAATGACTTCGTTGTCTTTGATTATCGGGCCGCAGTGGTAGATTATTGAATTTTTTATTTTGTCGAAGTTGTTGTCGAGTAAATAGACGTGGGCTCTGTCTCTTGCTGTAAATAGCTTTGCGCTTAGTTGTATCCTGTCTCCCACGTTTAGTTTTGTGAAGTCTATCATAGGGACTGCCTCCTTAATGCCCAGCAGCTGAATGATATGCCTATGAAGTATGATGCAGGGTGCCTGTGGGATTTGGCTATTTTTACGCTTAATGCTGTTGTTTTTCCGCCCAGGCCCATGGGACCGATTTTGAGTTTGTTGATGGTTTCCAGTAGTTCTGTTTCCATTTTGTTTAGGTGTTCGTCTTTGTTTCTGTCGTTAAGGTTTCTCAGGAGCTGTTTTTTTGATAAGTGCGCCACTTGCTCTATGTTCCCCCCGATGGCTACCCCGATGATGTATGGAGGGCAGCCTTTACCCTGTGCTCTGAAGACTGCGTCAAGTACGCATCTTTTGATGCCTTCGATGTCCTTGTTTGCGTTTAGTTTTGCGTCTGGCAGTGTGTAGATTGCAGAGATGTTTTCTGAGCCGCCGCCTTTCATGAGTAAGTCTATTTTAAATCTGTCTGACTGCTCAATGTGAATTATTGGCCTGTTACCTGTGTTCGTGCCTACTATTGGGTCCGCTGCATTGGGTCTCAGGGGGATTTTTTCTGTTGCCTGTTTTGTTGCGGTTTCTATGTGCTTTTTTATCTCATCCAGAGATATGGTATTGTCGCTGCTTATGTAGAATATTGGGGTGCCTGTGTCCTGACATATTGGCTTTGATTCTTTTTTCGCTAAATCAATGTTTTCAAGTATTGTATTGAGGATGTATTTTGCTGTGTCGTTTTCTTCTTTTTCCAGAGACTTGCGCAGTTTTTCGCATACGTCGCCCGGGAGTTCTGTTGCGCATCTTGTGTATAGATTGACTATTGCTTCTGTGGTTGGTATTGTGTTTTTTACTGGCTGCATGTTATCTCTCACATCATTATTGTCTGTGACCTTTTCGGGCCTACGGAAATGAATTTTACCGGGAGCGATAGTCTTTCTGATATGAATTTCAGGTAGTCTTTTGCGTTTTGCGGCAGTTGTTCGTAGTTCTTTACTACGGTTATGTCTTCTGTCCAGCCGGGAAGCTCTTTATAGACTGGCTTTGCTTCTTTCAGGTCAGGCAGGTCCAGGGGATATATTTCGGTTTCGTTTTTGCCTGTCCTGTAGGTAGTGCATACTTTTATTGTGTCAAGACCCGATAGGACGTCCAGTTTTGTGATTACGATGCCTGTCAGGCTGTTGAGGTTTTTTGCGTAGTTCAGCATCACAAGGTCCAGCCAGCCGCAGCGCCGTGGCCTGCCAGTGGTTGTGCCAAATTCGTGACCTTCTTTTCTTAGTCTTTCACCTGTCTTGTTTTCCTGCTCTGTCGGAAAAGGGCCTTCTCCTACGCGGGTTGTGTATGCTTTTACAACCCCGAGAACTTCTGTTATTCGTTTCGGGCCGATTCCTGTGCCTGCGCAGGCTGCACTGGATACTGTGTTTGAGGATGTGACAAACGGGAATGTGCCATGGTCTATGTCAAGAAATGTGCCTTGTGCGCCTTCAAACAGGACTTTTTTGTTGTTGTCAAGGGCTTTGTTCAGCAAAATGGATGTGTCGCAGATGTAGGGCTTTATTTTTTTTGAGATTGCTGTGTATTCCCGGATAAGGTCTGTCTCAGTGCAAGTGTAGTTGATGCGCCTGAAGTAGTCCTTGTTTTTTTCTATGGTTTCTGTGATTATTTTAGCAAGCCGTTTCTCGTCTTTGAAATCATACATTCTTATCGCATTTGTGCGGCCGGCCTTGAACATGTATGCTGGGCCTATGCCGCGGCCTGTTGTACCTATTTTTTTTGTGCGCAATTTCTCCTCGTGGTTATCAATTGCTTTGTGCCAGGGCATGATGGCATGGGCATTGCCTGCGATTTTCAGGTTTCCTATTTTGTGTCCTCTTTTTTCAATGGATTCAATTTCTGCGTTTAGTATCTTTACGTCGACCACGACACCGTTTCCAATTACTATTGTCTTGTTTTTATGGAGGACACCTGAGGGGATGAGGTGCAGTTTGAATGTCTCATCTCCTACGACTATTGTGTGGCCTGCGTTGTTGCCGCCCTGGAATCGGGCGATTATGTCTGAATCTTCTGCAAGGCAGTCTATAATCTTTCCTTTTCCTTCATCTCCGAATTGTGTTCCAATGATTATTTTTGCGCTCATCTGCATCACTCCTTTAAGTGCTAAAGATTCCGCTATTTTATTGAGTATGTGTATGTGTAATCTTTGCATTTCAACAACTTGGGTGATATTTGTGGGCATGTATATGCCGCTTGTCTATTAGCTGACGGTTGTTGACATATTATTTATTTTCTTTTAGCCAGTCAAGTAGTTTTTTTATGGCATTAATCCTGTGGGATTCTGTTGCTTTTATGTCCTGGTTTTCTGCCCATGTCCTGTCGTGTCCAACTGGTATGAATATAGAGTCGTGGCCCCATCCGTTTATGCCTTTCTCTTCCCGTGTGATTGTGCCTTTTACTGCGCCGCTAAAAGTTAAAGGTTCGTCACCTGGTTTGCAGATGCCTATGCATGTCCTGAATTCTGCTTTGCGGTCTTTGCCTTCAAGAAGGCGGAAGAGGCCGTCATGCCCGATTTTTTGGTGTACCCATTTTGTGTATGTGCCGGGGAAGCTGTTTAATGAATTTATGAAGAGTCCTGAGTCTTCTACAATTACTGTTTTCTTTGCTTTGAAGCATACATATTTTGCGCCTGAGGCAGCAATTTTTGCGATATCATCTGATCTTATTTCCGGGTAGCTGATGTCAAGATGTTCTATGTCGATGCCCTCTGGTCCCAGAAAATTTTGGAATTCCAGTAGCTTGTTTTTGTTTCCTGTCGCAAAGTAGAGTCTCATGGTTGATTATAATGAATGGAAATATTTAAAATAAAGGTTGGAGATTTTTATTGTTCAGAATGCATTGTGTATTATTGGAGGGATTATCATGGACAAGGTCAAGAATGTCGGTATTATGCTTTTTTCAATTGGTGTTATGATTCTTTTAGCTTATCCTCTTTATCTTTTTGCTATCGGGTTTATTGATGCTGATATGCCCGTTGCTGTTAAGGTTGGGCTCTTTGTGATGTTATCCGGGCTTGTGATTGTTCTTGTGCAGCTTGTTTTTGAGAGGTTTAAGGACTCAAAAAAAGAAAAGAAAAGTTTAAAGGAATGATGAGGTGTCTAAGATGATTGTTGTGACGACGGATTTTGTGCAGGGTAAAGAGATTACTGAGACTCTTGGACTTGTTAAGGGAAATACTATACGCGCCAAGTGGTTTGGAAAGGATATTGTTGCAGGGCTTCGGCAGCTTGTCGGCGGTGAGTTGAAGGAGTATACTGAGATGCTTACTGAGGCGAGGATTGAGGCTGAGAAAAGGATGGTTGAGGATGCGCAGAAACATGGCGCTGATGCGGTTGTGAATGTGAGGTTCCAGACATCGCAGATTATGACATCTGCTGCGGAGCTTCTGGTGTATGGGACTGCTGTTAAGCTTAAGTAGAGAGAAAACAACAATATTCTCTAGTCTTATCTAATCTTCTCTTCTTTATCTGTTTAGATATATAATTAGGCGATATGTATTGCCTTTTTTATACATTCATTACCGTAATATAAATTGTGTTCTCTCTTTAATACACCAATATTTGCTAAATCGCTTAAATAAGAAATAAATTTCGTTTCATTGATTCTTGTGTTATAGGTATTTTTGTATTCTTGGAGGTATGAACTATTGTCTACTTTCAAAAGTTTATCCTCAGCACTAAAACAATAATAGTATATAGTTATTATTTTAAGATAAGACTCGACCATATAAAGATGTAACTCCTCCTTTAGATATTTTCGTCCTTCCTTCACGATATAACCAAAGGTGTGCTTCAATACTTCTTCTTCATCTTTGTTCTTCAGAGCGGATTGCAGTTCAATTGGTATATTCCCTTGAACATAATCTCCAACACTATTTTTTCTTATTATTTCTGAGTCTGTCAGGAATTTGATATATTTTTGTAGTCTTTCCTTATTTGGATACTTATTAATCTTATCAAGTGAAAGTTTTCTATCATAGAATATTTCAGTCAATATTACATATATTGGTCTTAAATTCGTTTTTATTAGGGATATATCAATAATCTGACTATAAATATTGTTCAATATTAAATCTTCAATTTTACGGCGTCTTCTTCCCTCCTTTTTTTTAATCATATCACTTAATTTAGTCCTACTGATATTCATTTTTATGCCACTTTTGTCAAGAGAAAACTCTACTTTAGTGACATTATCATATCTTAAAAATTTAATGTATCTCTCTTTTGTTTTGTCATCATATATTATCTTTGGTTTTGATATATTTAAATCTGCGATGATAGTATTTTTCCCACTAACCAGTTCTGGATTTTTAAGAATAACATTTGTTCCTATCTCTCTTGATACATATCTTTTAACTTTTTTTAGAATATTCTTTTCGATTTTCTGTTTATTTAGCATTATTATCAACCTGTCTACTACTCTTATCAAATTTGTCTATTACTGTCTTTTGTTGAGGGTCTATATTAAGATTATCGTTTTTGCGTTCAAACCAGATTATCGGATAAAGTATGTCTTCCTCGTGAACCCATACATTATAAAATTTGCTGAAAGTTATTTTATCATATGGCTCTTTGTCATAATCACGATATTTGTTCTTTATAGGATCAAAAACATAAACAATTTCGTCTTTTCTGTCGATACCTACGACAACTAAAAAGTGATATGTGTTTTCATCTCCGTCCGAGTAAACGCGAGTTTTATCATTTTTCCATTTCTCATAGTCTTTCAATGGAAATATTACGATGGGGTATATCTTTCTTTCGATTAGTCTTTCTATAGATTTAATGTTATTGCTTTCTTCATCTTTTTGGAAAACATAAATCTTATCTTTATTTAGCAGTTCATTAAGGTTGTTGATACTATCAAGACCTACTCCCAAACAATTTATATACCTCAGGCACTTATTTATTTTTTTCAGAGAGTATCTTTTGGAGTGAAATTGGCTGTCAAGAACATTTTTTATGCAAGATGATACACACATATCTATTTCAGGTTGGAATGTCAGGGTTTTTTTAAGTTCTATAATCGTCATTTATCCACCTGAGATATGTGTTAGTTGGGTTAATTTAAAAATATATTCCGTAAATAATTTTTCTTAACTTTTAATTCTTTTTGAAATCTTAGGTCTAATTTTGAACCAAAGTAATATATACAGGGACGAGTAAATATCCTGTATTGATTATTGCTGGTGATGTTATATGAATAAATATGAGTATATTGATTTGAAGTATAGGCCGAAGCCATCGGATCTTGTTGCTAAGTATCGCATTGTCCCTAATGGTGTTTCTATTGAGAAGGCGTGTGAGCATATTGCTGCTGAGTCGTCTATCGGGACATGGACTGAGATCTGTACTATGTCTTCGCGCATAATGAATAAGCTTAAGCCACATGTCTACGATATTGATAAGCGCAGGGGGGTTGTCAAAATTGCTTATACTTCTGAGCTTTTTGAGGAGGGAAATATACCCCAGATTCTCTCAAGCATTGCCGGTAATATATTCGGGATGAATGCTATTACGTCACTTAAGCTTCTTGATGTATCTTTTCCGAAAAAGATTATTACGGCGAGCCCGGGTCCTGCATTCGGGATAAAAGGTGTGCGGAAGGTGACTGGCATAAGCAAGAGACCGCTTGTGGGTACTATTATCAAGCCGAAGGTGGGACTTGATTCTCTGGGCCATACGAATGTTGCGTATAGTGCGTGGGTCGGTGGTCTTGACATTGTAAAGGATGATGAGAACCTGACTTCGCTTCCGTTCAATAAGTTCAATGAGCGCATAAGGCTTACCTTAAGGGCAAGAGACAAAGCAGAGATTAAGACCGGTGAAAAGAAAATCTACATGCCTAATGTTACAGCTGAGACTAATGAAATGCTCAGGCGGGCGAGGTTTGTGAAAGCGCATGGCGGGAAGTATGTGATGATAGACATACTGACTGCGGGATTCTCTGCTCTTCAGACGCTTAGGATTGCTGACCTTGGACTTGTGATTCATGCCCATCGCGCTATGCATGGAGCGATTACCCGGAGTCCGGAGCATGGCATATCTATGCTTACTATTGCAAAAATCAGCCGGCTTATCGGTGTTGACCAGTTGCATATTGGCGCGATTATCGGGAAGATGCACGGTTCAGGCAAGGAAGTATTATCTATCCAGGAAGGTATCACTGCAAAGACTGTAAATGAAGATGATAAGCGTGATGTTCTATACCAAAACTGGTATGGCAGGAATCCTGTTTTGCCTGTGGCTTCTGGTGGGCTGCACCCGGGTCATGTGCTGGGGGTTATGAAGTATATGGGTCCTGATATTGTGATGCAATTTGGCGGTGGATGCCACGGGCATCCGAAGGGCACAGAGGCCGGTGGGCGGGCTATCAGGCAGGCTGTGGAGGCAGTTGCTTTTAGGCGGCCGGGCGGTGAGGAGTTGAGGGAAGCGTTGTCGTACTGGGGCAAGTGAAGTGGTTGTTGCGGTATGGATTTTGAGTCTGCTTCTGATATCCAGAAGCGTGTCAATGGTATTATTGATGTGCTTGAGTTAAATCACATAACTGCTCAAAATGTTATCTGTATGCGCTCGTATAAATCGAAGGCGAGGGCTTATGCGCGTATATGGTCGCTTCCGAGGATATGGCAGAAAGCGCTTGGAGTTGATGCGCATTATATTCTTGAGGTTCTGTCTGAGCATTTTGACAAGCAGTCTGTAGATGATCAGGACAGGACACTGATACATGAACTGATGCATATTCCAAAGACGTTTTCTGGTGCTCTTGTTCCTCATTCATGTTTTGGAAAGAAAATAGACAGGAGGTCTGTTGAGAAGTTGTATAGGGTTTTTGTTCTGAAACGGTTATATAGTGAAGACACTAATTAATTGAGTATAGTGCCTTCCCATATACATCAAGGCAATTTAGTTTTGGGTGATGTTTGCTCATTTATTTTATGCCTTGAGTATAGTTATATTAGGCGGATGCCGTCACGGTGTACAGCTTCAGCGTATGGTATGTTCATCTTTGCGAAGTCGTCTTTTTTGAATATGTGTTCGTCTATGTCTTTTTTGAATCTCTTTTCGATTTTTGTTGTGACATCTTTTATTCTCATCATAGAATCATTGTCTGGCTCGCTTATGAATATAAGGGCAATGTCAAGGTCTGAATTCTTGCTGTCATTATGTTTTACTGTTGATCCAAATACGTAGATTGAGTCGATGTCAACAGCGTCGCTGAGTTGCCGGATGTATTCCCTCAATATTGTTGCTGTTTGATGGTCTATATTGTTTAAATCGTCTCTTTCTTTTTGGCATATTCCTGTGATGAAGTGAGAGTATTCGTTGCAGAGATTTATCTTGTATTGGGTTTTTCTGCCGGATTTCTGTCCTGTTATTATGTTGTTCTTTTCAAGGATGTTCATTGTCCGAAATATTGAATTTCCGCCGAGTTTCGTTGCCTTCTTTATTTCCTCTTTTGTGTATCCGTACTCCGGATCTTTCGTAAGTACTGAAAGTATCCTGAAGGCGGATTTCGAGCCAAGTACTATGTCTACAAGCATTTTATATCTACTCCCTTTTTTCTCTTTAGAAGATGTCAGAAGAAGATGATATGCTATTTTAAGCTTTATATGTGTTTGTTTTGTCTTTATGTAGTGGTGTGTCAACAACCGCTGGTCAAATAGACCGGCGGCATCTATGATTGCATCACAAAATACAACAAGCAATCTGAGAGCTTGAAATCAACCAATATATCCTATATTTCATGATGTCTTGCATACCCCACACACATCACCAAAGATTGTTGACACGCAAAGATTCTGCATATCGATATATTCAATTCGTCGAATATGTGGGAATACGACTTGTCGGATTCACAGCACTCAATAGGGTACTGTCAAAACCAATATTTTCTATGCGATTTTGCCATATCACTCAATGAGAATAGCGGAATCTTTAACGTTTTGAGAATGAGTGGGTTGTGGCGCCCCCGTCGGGATTTTCAGACGCGCACAGAGTTTTTGCGCATTTTTTGAACCCGAGTCCGCGGAGTGACAGTCCACGATGATAGGCCAACTACACTACAGGGGCGCTTATATCTTTTTTCTCTTAATGGTTGATATAGTGGGAGTTTTTTAGAGAATATGTGAATTTATGCGTTTATTTGCAGATAAATGTTAAGGGTCTGGCAGCGTCATGAGGTTCCCGTCGAAAGACAGTACAACTCAAGTCGCTGGAGAGCTTAACTTCCGAGTTCGGAATGAGATCGGGTGTTTCCTCTCCGCTATGACCGCCAGGGTCTTAAGTTGAATGGTTAAGTTTATAAATGTTATTGTAGAAGTCGGGGATTTTTGCTTTTATTCCCAAGTGGGTAAATACCCCGCAGCTTGCTGTGGATATAAATCACTTGGGAAGATTAAAAATCGCCGGCTTAGAAATTCGCGTAATACCCCTGAGCTTGCTCCGGTTAGGATAGCGAATTTCAGGCGATTTTTTTTATTTAGAGATGTTCGGTTAATTTTGTTTTTCTATAGTCGTTTTTCAATGAGATACTGGTTTAGAATATAAAAGCAGGTATATATTATTTGTGATTCCAGTTTATATAATAGTGAATTGGAGGGATGGCGCTATGAAATATGTGCATATTTTTATAACCGGCAGAGTACAGGGGGTATTTTACAGGGCATTCACGAAAAAAAGTGGAGATGATTGTGGTGTTAAAGGATGGGTGCGAAATGTTCCTGATGGCAGGGTTGAGGTCTTTGCTGTGGGCGCAGAAGACAAAATAGATTCATTTACGGACAAGCTAAGAGCAGGCCCCCCTGCCTCAAGAGTTGATGATGTAGATGTGACTGTGATAGCGCCGGAAGATGCAGAAGAAGAATACAGTGATTTCCAGATACTGCGTTAAGTTTACATAAGTGACATTGAGAAGTTTACTTTGCAGTATAGTCAATCGTCAAATTATAGACCCTGTTGATTTCATATAAATCGATATCGATTGACTATTTCGAAGACAATATACTCCAAAAGCCTGGAACGCAAGTTCCATGATATGGCAATCCAACATAAAGGTCAATTATTGTTGGATTGACTATATCATAACATTTCTATATTTGTTATATCAACAGATATAACATGGAAACAAAAACAGACTTCATAGAAAAAGCCAATGTATTGAGATACCCGCGCTAGGATACTGTTCTTATGGCAGAAAAACATATCAGGCAACATGACGGTGAACATAAAAAAAGAAAGTTGTGGGAATCACTGCCTAAAGGGAGGGGATGTACCAGACATTCTGCGTAGTTCTTGATTACCTGATTTATTCAAGAAAGGTATCAATTGATTCAGAAAGCAAAATAGGTTGGGTTTATTACCCGGGAAAAGCAAAAGAATACTACATAAGAGAAGATTTAGGTAGAAAAAAATGAAAATACAATACCTCAGTCTTGCGCAGACAGAAGGCGGTTTTCTCAGACTAGGCGCCAAGAATTTTGCTCCAGAATGATTTTTTTAGACCAAGTGCTTTTTCAATCACATTTATTAAATACCCTTCGCTGGGAGCTCCTACAATTCTTTTGATTTCACGACCATCTTTGTCAAACATTAAAATTGAAGGAACTGACATAACTCCATATTTTGATGATAATTCTTTTCCTTCAGAGGTCTTTATTCTTATTTTGCGGTATGACAATCCGTTATCATAATATTTTGGCGCAACTTTATTTACAACAGCTACAGCATTGGGACAGTGAGAACAATGAGAAGAAACAAATAATAGTATTTTCATTTGTTGTCCCCTGAATTCAATCTTACATTTTCTGCAGAAAGTATTGTTTTAATTGCTAAAACAGAACCCATTATTTTCCTTTCCATAAAAACACCGCTAAAGCAATTCTACTCCCAAAATTATTTGATTACAACATCTGAGACTACGATTTTGTAAACATGGTCCCGCCGGGA
>QMVA01000027.1 GCA_003660865.1 Candidatus Nanohalarchaeota archaeon
CGGGTTTGAAGTATGCGAAGAGCTTTTCGTATTTGTGGGTTTTCAGGTAGTTTTGGATTCTATCTTCTGTTGTTTTTAGGTATTGTTTTTTTATTCCGGGGGTCTCTTCCCATTCGGGCCAGTCATAATGCGCGAAGGGGTATTTGGTTTCGAATTCGCGCGGGATTATGCCGGGGTTTGAGATCATGAGGTGGTGGAGGTTTGCGTAGAATGGGAGGGATTTTAGGTGCCGGATGATTTGTTTATGGGTTTTTGAGAATGAGTAGGGTTTGCGGTATGCGCAGGGTAGGAAGAGGGCGTATTTTTTTATTTCGGGCTTTTCGTAGAAGCGCACTATGTAGTCCTGCCAGAGGTCATAGATTGGGTTATTGAGGTTTTCTTTTGTTGCGCCAACCAGGGGGGTTTGGTTTTTGAATCGGGGGTATGAGATGTAATCGTCATAGTAGATGTCGATTTTTTTGTTTGCGCGGTGCTTTTTTACAAGGGTGTTGAATTCGCTTTTGTCCAGGGGGCGCCATGTTTTTTTTAGCCACATATAGAAAAGAGGGGCGTAGCCGTAGGGGTAGGTGTTTATGATCGCTATTGTGTCTGTGTGTTTTTGGGCGAAGTTTACGGAGTCGTCGAGGGATTTCTGGATGTCTTTTGTGTATGGGAGGTTTGCCATCAGGTAGGTCCGTATGTAGAAGCCTTGTTTTTTCAGGAGGGCTGCTGCGTTTTGGTAGTCGGTTGTGGTGAAGCCTTTGCTGATTTTTTTTAGTGTTTCGTTGTCGGATGTTTCCAGGCCGAGTGCGAAATAGATTTTTAGTTTCTGGTTTTTGTTTGCGTCTTTTAGGAGTTTTAGGTTTGCGGGAGTTATGTGGTCCGGGCGGCTTTCGATTATGAGTTGTTTTATGCCAAGGTCAAGGCACTTTTGGATGAGGTATTTCTGGAAGTCTTTTGGGATTTGGTTTTGGTCTAAAAATGAGCCGGAGTTTAGGTATTTTAGGGTGTCAAACTGCCGGGTTAGTTTTGCGTCTAACTGGTGCTTCAGGCGGTTGAAGTCTGGCTCGGGAAGGTAGGGTTTTTTGCTGAAACTGCAGAAGATGCAGCGCGCCCATGAGCAGCGGCCTGATTCGGTTATTATTGTCAGTTCAGTTTTGCCTGTTGGCATTGGTATCACTAAAGTTCTATAATGGGGATAGAAATATAAATTGTGGGGTGTTTTGTTTTTGGTTTGCTATACCACTTGGTATATATATCATCTGGTATACCTCGTGTTTTGTTTGATGAGTAATTGTGTTGCGATAATTTATGAATCGCATACCTGCGCTGGCTTACGGCAGATCAAGTACCCGTATCCGGTTGTCGTTCAGGAACTGTTTTGCAGTTTGTGTGAATCCTGATTTTGAAATGAAGAATAATTTTTTGTTTTTGTTCTTAAATTCAGGGGTTTTTGTTTTTTCCAGAAAGTTCGCTGTTTCCCTGTAATCTGTTGGCTTGTTTTTCCATTTTATTTCTACAATGTAGATGATGCCTTTACTAATGCCGATGGCATCAAGTTCTATGTTGTTTTTCAGATATCTTCTGAATTCAAAGCCGAAGTGATCTTTTAGTTTTTCCCTGAATTCATATTCTTTGGCTATTCCAAGCTCGGTTTTTGCTTTTACGAATCATGAAATTCCTATATTATGAGTGCATTTCAAGCTTTTTGATTGCAGGAATCGGTTTTATATGCAATCAAAAACTCCTGCTCTATCTGCCTTAGCCGGGACTTTCGTATTCTTTCAAAGTCTCCTCCTTCAAGAAGTATGTTTCTTATCCAAAACCGGAGTATTGGGTCGCATATCCTGTATTGGTGAGCAACTTTTTCAATGAGGTCAACTTCTGTTAATCTCAGGAGGGATATATTTACTGTTGAGATGGGCATTCTTGTGGCTTTACTTATTTCAATCATTGAAGATAAACTGTTCTCTGAAAGATATTCAAGTATGCGCTTTATTGATGAGCGCCCTCTTGCTTTTTCCAGAGATGTGTCAAATACGTATTTGCAATGGTCATAAATTCTTGCATTAGGTGTCAGAACTTCTTCAAATATTGAAGATGTCAAATCTTTTAAAGTTGGCTGATTGGTTATGGAACACAGGCGGTCTGCGATGCAAAATGTATAAAACGGGTGGCCCCTGGTGAATGTAAATATCCTGTCTTTTATCTGTATGCCTGTTTTTATATCATACATCTTTTCTGTTTTGGCTATGAGTTTCAGTGTGTTTCGCCTGGTGAAAAAGTCCAGATTTATGTTTGTAAAAAGCTCAAAGAGAGGGGAAGATGAGCCGGAAGTTATGCTGTGCATCAGAGATATTGCTGATCCGGATATTATCCACATAATATTTTCTGTGTGTTCAAAAGAGATTCTTGTGGCTGCGAGAATGTTTTTTATTTCCGGGTAATTGTTCAGGTCATTGATTGCCTGAAATTCATCGAGGATTATGATTAATTTTATGTCCTGTTCTTTTGCAAGTGTGCCCGGTAATTCAAATGCTTTTTGAATCAGCAGCAACCTGTCTGGCTTTGTTTTTTCATATTCTTCTATGAATAAACTTACGATTTCGTCTGCGGATTTTGATTTGGGCTTTATTTTGATTAGCCCGGATAGTGAGGGCAAATAGGCGGTTTGCTGGTCCAGTGAATAAAATACAGCGTAAACAAATCTCAGGGCAAAGTCTTCGGGTGGTGAAGAATTGTTTTCTATGTTGAAAAAGACAACTTTTGCTTTTTTTGTGTCTTCGGCAATCTTTCTTAAGAGGAGTGTCTTTCCTGTTTTTCTTAATCCCAATAATGAATAGTTGCGGGGGTATCCTTTTGCAAGGAGTTCTATTCCCTTGTCTATGTGCGCGATTTCAGTTTCCCTGTTTGTGAAGAGGGCTTTTTCTTTTTTTGTCAGGTATACCATGTGGTATATATACCATGTGGTATATTTAAATGTTTCGTTTTGTTGGGTATTTGTCGTGAGTACTCTGCGTTCGTATCTGCCTCATACTTTATCATCAATCTTATCTCTCTTTTTTTCCTAATCTCTTTACTCTCTCATGTTCTTCAAGATAATTATCACTGGCAACAACACTCTCATCACTCCGGATTTCTAACTCTCTTCTGGCTATGCCTGCAACAGTTCCGCCTTCTTTCGCTGCTTTTTTGTTCTCTTCAAATCCCTGTGCCTCTTTTTTTCTCGCAATTTTTGTTGTGGATGCCTCGCCAAGCCCTAAAAAACAAAGTTTTTTGGGCCCAGAAAATATTCTATTTTCTTGGGCATAGTAAATATGATTTCCAGATTATCCATGTGATCTCTTAAGTTCTCTCTTTCCAGACCTTTGAAGTGTCTGTATTCTTCAACAGTCTTGCCAAACGTTGCTTCAGAGATTTCATTTGTAAGTATTGCGAACGCTAAACTCTTGGTCATACCTCTTTGCTTCCACTCATCAGTCAACTCCTGACGTACTGCAATTCCCCTGACTCTCTTCTCAATCCAGTCTCCTGAATAGCCCTTTTTTTTGTATAGTTCTTTCATTCTTTCCTGAGCAAGCTCCGGGTTTTCTATCTCCCGTATTCTCTCATACCCTACTTTCGCAAGCCATCTCTTGAATGGCTCGGCTTTCTTTGAAGGTATTGACTGGATTATCCTGAACAGGGATTCTGTGTTTGCACAATCTGTTTCCCTTAACTTTCTATCTGGCGCTTCTAATTTCAACTGTACACAAAATGTGGACAGTTCAATTCCGTGCTCTGCTTCCATCTTCTTAAGCATATTCCAGTAGTTTCTTGGATTTGAAGACGCGGTTAAAGCAACAATTATATCAACAACAGAAAAGTACCATTCACCATCATGCCATAGTCTCCTGATTTTCCTGTTTTCAAAAACGATAATCTTATTTTCTTTATCCATCTTCTTCACATCTTAATTTAAGCCCTTTAATTCGATAACCTGTCAGCTCATAAGCCAACACTTGAATTGTGAACTATATCTGTTTACATAGGTGTTCGGTTAAGAGATAAAATGTTCTATTAATGCTGATTTTAGGCAATAATGTTGTGGTTAAAATCATCATGCGATTATTAGGTATGCGCCGATAAGCATGATTATGCAGGCAATCGCTTTTCTTTTTGTTCCTTTTTCGTGGAAGAGTTTTCCGGCGGCCAGGGTTGAGAATAGGGTGGAGAGGCGCTTTATGGGGATTACAAGGCTTACCAGTGTTAATGATACGGCCCATGCCTGCAGGAAGCGGTATGTTATTGTGAAGAAGGCAACCAGAAATATGGCTTTTCCTGCGTGGCGGAAACCAAAGGAGATGTCTTTAAAGCCGCCGTAGAAGAGGTTTATCAAAATTATGAAGTTTATTGCTATGAAGAACTGTATTATGAGCAGGTAGGTGAAGGGTGTGACGTAGTTGAGGACTAATTTGTCGCAGATGGAGCTTATGGCATAAAGGAGGCAGGATAAAAGGATATATCGCGTGTGCCTTGATGAGAACATTGCCTTTATGGGATCGAGTATGCTGTGTTTTTGCCAGTTGATCTCGACTATGTATGCGCCGGCCATTATCATGAGTATTCCTGCAATCTGGGAGTGGGTGATTCGTTCGCCCAGTACAAAGTATGCAAGTGTTGCAAGGATTGCAGGGTTCAGGTTCAGGAGTGGTGAAACTAACGAGATATCGAGGTGGCGAACTGCTTTTGCGATGAAGAGGAATGCGATTGTTGCAATGATGCTTGATGCGTACATGACGGCAAGTACGAAGAGGGGGATGTTGAAGTCTGCCAAGAATAGAAATGGTAGTGTGAACATGAAGTTTACTATGGCTAGTGCGCATGAAAATTCCATGGCGTGAACTTTGATGAGTGTCTTTTTTTCTGTGAGTGCAGCCAGTGTGCTGAAGATTGCGCTTCCAAGTGCTAATATATACCATAACATAAGAGTATATTGAAGGTAAAAACCTATTTAAAGTTAGCCTGTGGTTGGGGTATTATGTTTGAGGTTAAGTCAAGGGACGGGGGTGGGAGAATATGCCGGTGGCGGTTCGGAAAAAAGGATAAATATACGGTGAATACACCTCAGATCGCTATTGTGGTGAACCCGAATAACCAGATTGTTCCTGTGCGCGAGCTTAAGAGGAAGTTCGGGGCAGAGATTGTGATTACTAATGCGTACATTGCAAGGAATTCCATGCATGCAGAAGAGATTGAGAATAAGGGAATTCATAAGTATTTCAAGTGGAGAGGACCGATCTACAGTGACAGCGGGACATACCAGATGCATTCCAAGGGTACGGTTGATATTCTTCCAAGTGAGACGCTTGAGTTCCAGAAAAAGATTGGTTCTGATATTATTACACCGCTGGATTTGTTTACTGAGCCAGGGGATTCTTTGGATATTGCCAAGGAGAAGCTTCGTGAAACAATTTTGCGTATCAAAGATGCGCGTGAAGTTGTGAATGAACAACTGCTTGTCGGGCCTGTCCAGGGCGGGGCGTACACGGGGCTGAGGCGGCGTGCTGCGCGGCTGGTGTCCCAGATTAAACCGGATGTCTATGCGATTGGCGGTATTGTGCCTTTGATGAGCCAGTATCGTTACAGGGAATTGATTGATGTTGTTATGAATGTGAAGATGAATCTTTGTGCGGATAAGCCTGTTCATGCTTTCGGGTGCGGGCATCCTATGGTTTTTTCGCTTCTTGTTGCGTGTGGTGTTGATTTGTTTGACAGTGCAGCTTATGCACTTTATGCCAAGGATAACAGGTATATGACTGAGAGAGGTACTGAGCATTTGAGTGAACTGCGTGAACTTCCGTGTGAATGTCCGGTGTGTTCTAAATATAGCCCGAAGGAGCTTGATGAGAAATTGCTTGCGGAGCATAACCTGTACCAGACGTTCAAGGAGATCAGGACTATCGGGCATGCTATACACGAGGGTACGCTGTGGGAGCTTGTAGAGCAGAGGATCAGGGCGCATCCGCGCCTTATTGAGGCGTATAGACGGATGAGAAAGTACAATAAGTATCTTGAGACTGTTGTGCCCATAACATGCAAAAAAGCGTATTTTGAGACAGGGCCAGAGAGCAGGTACAGACCGGATGTTTATCGCGTGAAACAACGTGTAAACAGGATGAATTGTGATGATGGATTTACCTGGTCTGGCATCAAGGTGCCGCGCGGTCTTTCTGGGACGTATCCTGTCGGACAATGTATGCTGATAGATGATGCGGGTGAACATAGACGGTGCGCGGATTCACGCGATATTGTGAAGTGTGTGCTTGAGTACCAATACGGGCGCGGGGCAGAGAAAATCATTTCAAAGGATGTTGAGATTATTCATTCAAAGAGTACAGGGCGCATCAGGACTGTTGTTAAAGACGGGAATCTGCTTGGCACTTTGCGGGCGCATGACGGGCTTTTTATACCGACGGCATGTGGTGCACAGGAGATTATGAAGCATACTCCCACAGGCACATATTGTGTTAAGATAGAGGATGATGCAGTCCTGTTTGCGAAGGAAGGAAAGAGTATTTTTTGCAAGTTTGTTGTTGATGGCGATGATAAAATCAGGCCCGGAGATGAGGTGTTTGTTACAGATGATAAAGGCGAGTTCCTTTCATGTGGAACTGCGCTTATGAACTCAAGAGAGATGAAGTGTTTTGGAGATGGGGTTGCTGTGAAGACGAGGCATGTGAAATAAGTTATTCACGTGAATCTGTGAGAAGACGATCGGCGATGATTTCCATGTCGCCTTTGTATAATTTTACGGTGCCTTCAAGGCAGAGATTCTTGTTGTTTTCTATGTTTTCGGGAGGTGTCGGATTATTGTTGTTTTTGAAAATCGCTATTTTGATTGATGTGTTGTCTTTCAGTTCAAAGAAGATGTGGCCTTTGTCTGTAACGTATTTTTTGTTCACGACACCACATGCCCTGATATGCTCGCCGAGGTTGTCTTTTGTTATAGCGCTTATTTCGGTGTATGGAATACTGGTTGTAATCTCCATTATGTAGATTATTGCAAGCCCCAGGAAAGACAGGAAGATGCATATTTTTTTTATTGAGCGCTCGTCAAGAATTATTTCACGCAGGTTCACGAAGTTTGTATACGGCGATGTCATCATATATGGGACCTCCGGGTAAAAGTGTGCTTTGTTTTAGTTTTAATTCGTTTATTTCAAAAACAGGGGTTGTGAATGTGCTGTTTTTTTCTATCTCTTTCAGGATTTCATGCTTGTGCCCAGAGTCTCTTACACGACCAATGGTTATGTGTGGCGTGAATTGCTGATGCGGGAGCGAGTTGTAGAGCCCTGTTTCGACTAGCTTTATCTCAAGTGATTTTTGGATGGCGGCTAACTGGTCTTTTGGAGATATTCCTGTCCAGATGACTTTAAGATAGTCAGGATTTGGAAATACGCCTGTGCTTTTGAGTTGGCATTTTATTGCGGTGTGTGATTCACTGCATTCCTGCAGGATTATTTTGGTTTTCTCTATTTGAGTCTTGTCTATTTCGCCGAGGAAAATGAGTGTGCAGTGAAGGTGTTTTGTATTTACAAGGGTCATGTTTTCGTATTTTTCGAAGGGTTTTTGGATGGAATGGAGGTCTTTTTTGATGTCTTTTGGAATGTCAATGGCGATAAAGCAGCGCATAGGGTGTCAACTCCTAATCAAAAGGTATTTATACTTTCATGTGAAGTACATATTGACATAGTGTTGTTTAAATGTTTTTACACGTGATTTCATGAAGGCACATGAAGTTAATCCATGGTATTTGAAGATTGGATGGACTAAGAATCCATTTATACTTGACATACAGCCGGAGCTGATGGTCGGGCATAAAGATGACGTCGGAAGGATTGTAAAAAATATTGATGAGTCGCAGAAGTATGTGCTGATTACAGGACCTACTGGTTGTGGGAAGACCACTTTGCTGAAATATCTTTCACATAAGTATTCTCCTTTGTACCTACCAAAACCACCGAGGGCGCAGGATGAGTTTGTGAGTATTTTCAGGGCGACTATCCTCAGGCCCAGTGTGCTTGAGCGTATTTTCAGGCGCGACAGGACTACGGTCTATAATCTGGCAGAAGAAATAAACCGCAAACATAAGGGGAATCCGCTTTTGTTCCTGGTTGATGAGGCGCATGAGACAGATGTCCATGTTCTTGAATGGCTGCGGGCTATTACAGACCAGATTGAGGGTGCTACCCTGGTGCTTGCAGGACTTCCTGTTTTCAAGGAAACTCATCTTTCGAAACTTGAGACGCTGAAGCAGAGGATCACTCTTGAGATTGAACTTGGGACACTGAACAAGGATGAGACGATTGATCTTGTAAGAAAGAGGATTGAGAACGCTCATGGACATAATCTTGAGCCTTTTACGTATGATACTATTAATGAGATATATAAGAGGAGCGGAGGGTTTCCACGGGAGGTCATCAAGCTTTGCAATCACCTTGTTCACCAGGCGATTGAGCGCAATTCTGAGATTATTGATGTTTCGTATTTTGAGGATAAGGAGATAATTGATGAGATTATAGATACAAAGGAGATATTGTCGTCGCTTACTGATAAGCAGGCAGAGATCGTTGAGATAATGTCGAAGTCAAACGGGGTGACTCCCAGTGAACTTGTTGAGAAGATGAATATTTCTGATTACAAGTCAAAGGTTCATGCGCTCCGGGCAGTCAATAATATTCTGAAGAGGCTTGAGTCAGGGGATCTTGTTTCGCGCCAGAAGAAGGGGCGCTCGTATAAATATGATGTTTCTGTGAAACTTAAGAGTGTGCTGATCGATGCATGATGTGATGATATGATTGAGTTTTTTGTTATTGGGGTTTTTGCTGTTGTTCTTTTGCGGACAAAGTCGTTTGATTTTGCGGCGGTTGCTCTTTCCTGCGTCTACGGGCTTGTGATATGGCGCCTTTGCGGGGTTGAGTGGATTCTTGTTCTTTTTACGTTTCTTGTGACTTCGCTGTATGCGACCAGATGCGGGCGCGGGAAGGATGGCGAGAAGCATGAGCATCGCGGGGCAGATAATGTCCTGTCGAATGGTATTGTGCCGTTTATGAGTGCGGTTCTGGGACTGCCTTATTTTTATCTGGGCAGTATTTCTGCGGCGCTTGCAGATACGCTTGCGTCAGAGATCGGCAAATTATCTGTGGATGCACCGGTGCTGATAGTCAACCCGCGCAAAAAGGTTGAGCCGGGACTGAACGGCGGGGTGACTAAGTTAGGTACGCTTGCATCGATTGGGGGGAGTGTGATTATTGCTTCGCTTTCTTTGGTGTTTTATAGTAGTTTTGCGACGAGCGATGTTTCTGCGTATGTGTTGTTTTTTGCGGTGGTCGCGGGAGGGGCGCTTGGGTCTGTTGTGGATAGTGTTTTAGGGATGGCGTTTGAGAACAAGGGAGTTATGACGAACGGGTCGGTGAATTTTAGCGCAACTTTGTGCGGCGGAATTATTACGACGGCGATTGTCATTTTTTTGTGAGGGTTTTGGGCAACTATAAGTTTATTAAGTTTTTGGGTGCATATAGTGAGTAGATGAATGTTGTTTAGGTATTAGGCAGGTGATAATTGTGATTCAGGATATGAAAATCAGAGGAAAAGAGTTTATTGGTAAGGTCATTGTCAGTGACGAGACAGGCAGGAAGTTCGGAAAGGCAGGAGATGTTAGTTTTATTGCAGATACCGGCGAGCTTATGAATATTTTGCTG
This sequence comes from Candidatus Nanohalarchaeota archaeon, assembly GCA_003660865.1. GTDB lineage: Archaea > EX4484-52 > EX4484-52 > EX4484-52 > B79-G9 > B79-G9. The sequence goes on from QMVA01000027.1 coordinate 9,723, forward strand.
GTTGAGCCTACCAAGGCGACTGCGGAGCTACAACTTCAGCAGGATGATAATGGAAGGATATTGATCCCGTTTTCTGCGGTGAAGTCTGTCGGGGATTTTATTATTGTTTCTGAGAAGGATATATTTTAGGGCTTTTTGATTGTGGATGCCGGCTGTTGGAGCCGGTTGTCTGTAATTTTTGTTTGTTTTGGTAGTTGCAGGTGGGAATATTAAGACAGATATAGACAAGAATGCATCCGGAATAAAAAAAGCAGAAAAAGTAAATGTTTTTGATGAGATTAGTGCTGGCGATGCTTTTTCTATACTAAAAACTCTTGCAGAAGAGGATGTGAAGATTGCTGAAAGAATTGAGCAAATCGCGATGGAATATTTGCACGGGGTCGATATTGAGGATGTTGCAGATGAAGTCTTTTCTGATTTGGACTGTATTAATGTTGAAGATGTCTGGGATCAATCGGGGAGCAAAAGAGATGGCTATGTTGATCCGAATGATAAGGCATGGGAGTTTTTTGAGGAGGCTTTAGAGCCTTTTTTGGAGAAAATTAGAAGATATCTGAAACTTTCAATGTATGCTGATGCGAAGAATTATTGTCTTGGGATATTGAAAGGCATATATATGTTCGAGAATGAAGCAACCACGGAGTTCGCAGACTGGGTGGTAGATGCTCCGTGTGAAAATTTTGGATTGGTTTTAAATGAATGGAAAGAAGGACAAAAAAATCCAAAGTATGTGGCTGAGGTTGAAGAATACATTAAGAATAACTTACCAGGGATGCTATAATTAGAATTTCCATCCTTCGGCGCGGAACATGTCGATTATGTCAATGGATTCGATCCGGTATTGTATGCAAACAAAAGGGATTCTTATTTTGTTTTCTCTTAATTTTTCTTCAGTTACGACAATTCGTTTTATGGTGCATATTGTTTTCTAGGGGTTTGTGGCCTGCTCTATTGCCAATGCAATTACCCACAGGTCTGCATCGTAGCGCCTGTTTATTTTTATTATAGAGAGATGCTTGTCAAGGATGTCTTTTACGAGAGCTATAGTTATTCGCTATTTATTTTTTCCAGACCGTTCACAATTTTGTAGGTGATTGTGGTATGTCGTTTATAGCAAATCATGGTTGAGATATAATTTTGTTCCACAAAGTATATCCCATACGATGACGAAATATACCTTATGAAAA
>QMVA01000028.1 GCA_003660865.1 Candidatus Nanohalarchaeota archaeon
CTTTTTTGCTCATAAGAAAACAAGCGAAAGAGTATTGATACTTTGTATAATGTTGTTCTCGCTTGGAGTTGGTATTAGTACAATATCCTACGCTACCGGTATAAAACAAGATACATTGGCTCGGTGGATGAAGGAGGTATCCAAATATTGCAAAAACGTACACGATACCTACATTCGTAAAGTAAACTGTAAATATCAGACACATCATTATTCCAATCATTCAAAAAGTGTATCGTGCACCCCATATACATTACATTAGTTCGTGAAGGTCTAAGAATATCTTATTTAAATAATGATGGACGAAAAAAAGAAATTGAAAAAATCAATGATGAAGTGAACAAAAAATACGGTCGCTTCGGGCTCAGAGTCATGCAAATCGCAAGTACTGGAGAATTGAAAAACATCGTCAAATATCTTGTTGACCTGAAACTGCGCAAAAACTACAACATCTTAGATCTAACAAAAGAATTTGAGAAAATTGTTGAAAATTGGGTTAAAATTACATCTTTCATCAAAACAGAACACTCAAAAGAACATATCCAAAAAGAAATCATAAATCATATCGAACAAAAAGAAGAAATATTCTTTATCTTCGCATACGGCCGCGCAGTTCAGCCAGCAATCGAAGTAATAGCAGAATTGAACACCAAAAAAAAATTCTCAGAGAAATATCTATTAGATTCAGAAATGAACAAAAACAAAGCAAACATCGAGTATTACAGATGTTTCTTTGAATCCTCTGACCTATAGCAGATCACAAATCCCTTCCTTTCTAGAAAACACCCACAAACTATTTATAAATCACCAACAGAATACTAGATGTGATAAAATGACTGACAAAACCAAAGATAACAAAACAACAAAACCCAAAGACACTGAAAAATCACTGACAATCGCAGAAATCGCAAGCTACTGTAAAAGCACAGGTATGGTATTTCCTAACTCTGAAATCTACGGCGGATTCGCCGGCTTCTGGGACTATGGCCCGCGCGGGGTTGAAATCAAAAACGCAATCAAGCGCGAATGGTGGAGAACGTTTGTGCAGCAGCGCGACGACATCGTCGGCATAGACGGCACAACAATCACGCACCCGAAAGTATGGGTAGCATCAGGCCACGTAGAATCCTTTTCAGACCCGCTTCTGGAATGCGAAAAATGCAAACAGCGCACAAGAGCAGACCATCTCATAGAAGACACACTAAAAATCTCTGTTGATGGCATCAGCCTCGACAAGGTAAACGACCTGGTAAAAAAACACAATCTGAAATGTCCCTTCTGTGGCGGCGCACTACTTGATGCGCGCAAATTCAATCTCATGTTCAAGACACATGTAGGACCTACAGAGGCAGATTCAACAGTAGCATATCTAAGACCGGAGACAGCACAAGTAATCTTCACAGACTTCAGGCAGGTCGCAGACATATCCCGCCAGAAATTACCCTTTGGGATAGCGCAAATAGGTCGCGCATACAGAAACGAGATATCTCCCCGCGACTTCTTATTCCGCTCAAGAGAATTCGAGCAGATGGAAATCGAATATTTTGTACACCCCGACAAGACAGGCGAATGTCAATACCTCACAAAAGACATCCTAAAGCAAAAGATTCGCATATACACAGAAGTTGCGCAGCAGGAAGATACAGACGACAGCGTAATGACATTCAAAGAAGCGATGGACGAAAACATAATCAAAAACCCATGGCTCACATATTTTTTAAGCCAGCAATACAACTGGTTCGTAAACTTAGGCATAAAAGAAGAGAACCTCCGCCTGCGCCAACACAGGGAAGAAGAACTCGCCCACTACGCCAAAGGATGCTTTGACATAGAATACAGGTTCCCATTCGGATGGAAAGAAATTCACGGCATGGCAGACCGCTCAGCATTCGACCTCACCCAGCACATGGCGCACTCCAAAAAAGACCTGAGCATCTTCGACGAGGAAACCAAAAAAAAAGTAATCCCATGCGTAGCAGCAGAACCATCCCAAGGCGTTGACCGCGCATTCCTTGCATTCATAATTGATGCATACACCAAAGAAGACGAAAGAACCGTCCTGAAACTAATCCCCGAACTTGCACCAATAAAAATCGCCGTATTCCCACTCATGAAAAAAGACGGCCTGAAAGAGAAAGCAGAAGAACTCCACAACACCCTAAAAAAACACATAATCTCCTTTTTTGACACCGCAGGCTCCATAGGCAAACGATACGCACGCATGGATGAAATAGGCTGCCCATACTGCGTAACCATAGACTACGACTCACTCGAAAAAGATGACGCAACCCTGAGAGACCGCGACAGCACAAAACAAGTGCGCATCCAAATAAAAGACCTGAAAACCACACTAGAAAAACTTCTTGCAAAAGAAATCACATTCAAAGATGCAGGCAAGCCAATAAACTAAAAACTCATTCTGAATCACTCAACAAACCAGAAACATACAATGGAAACCATACCAATAACCCACTCAAAAAGAAATTATTTATCTCCCACACCATAACCAAAGGAATTGACGCCCCCGGAATACCACCAATCTGAAACCCGAACAATCCGCTCTCAGCCACAAAATAGAAAACATAGCCAAATACTCCACCATACAAAAACGCCCTTCTCTGTGTAACTTCAAACTTTTCAGCAAGAAAATACACAACAATATAGAAGACAAAATAAACAGGAAGCATAGATACAAGATCAACAAACAGGCTACTCCAGTATATCTCCGGATCAAACACAAACCACAAAACTTCCTCAAATAATCCGAAAACTGTCCCAAAAATCACAACAAGAACGAAGTCTTTCTTAGTAACCAAGCGCAAGATATACCTCAACGACTTGCTGAAAAAATAAACCATCACCATAAACAGTAACTGAACTATTCCTGCAACAGAGCCTATCGAAACCAGAAAACCAAAAAAAAGTGCACATACAACAGAAATAAAAATCTTGAATTTTTCCATAGTAAATACACCTAGCAAGATGTGGAACCAACAAAGGGCTCAAAAAAAACAAAGATAAAAGCAAACATCAATCCAGAAGCAAAATCTTCTGCGAAACAGTATCCACGGTCCAATACTTAAAAAACTCCTGAATCTGCTCCAGATTCACAGACGGCACCAAAAGACACCCGCGCCCAAGCTTCTTACCCTTCATCTTCTGAAGAATCCCAATCTGGTTTGTTCGTCCAGTAAGAGCATACGAAAACTGTACTTTCTCGACATTTGACTTGCCATTAAGCTTATAATACACAATATACGCTTCCCTCTTGGAAGGCCTGTTAAGCGCCCGCCTCTTTACTTTCACAACATTATCCTGCGAAACTTTTTCAACAACTACAGGCTCCTCCACCACAGGAACATCATCAGCCGCTACCTCCAGCTTCCTATCATTCTCACTCAAAACCTGTCTCTTCAGAAAATCAAGTTCTTCACGCAAATTTAAAACCATAACAATCTTTACTCACTTAAACTATTTATATCTGCCCATGTCACTCAAACGACAAGCTGATACTTCTGCCAAAAAACGCACGTATGCTATCCATAACAGAATTCTTTGGCATATCCTCACCAGCAATTTTATACGCGATACCCTTCATCTGCCTCGATACACTCGAATGCGGCGCATGAACAACCACAGGCGTCCTGTAGGCAATCGCCTCCCTGACTTTGTGATGATTATTAATCGTCGCAATGACCGGCAGTTCCAAAAAAAGCTCCACTTCCCTTATAGACATCTCATGTTTCTCAGACATTCTCCTGTTAATAATGACACCAAGCAACTCCTTATTCTTCTCTTTTGCGAGCTTCCTTGCAGTGACAGCACCAAGGACTGCGATATATTCCGGATTAGTCACAATAAGAACCTCATCAGACGCATCAATCGCTGCCTCCACTTCCTCACTCACACCAGCTGCAGCATCTATAAGAATGATATCTGTATTTCCAAGAAGCCGGGAAATCTGGCTCTTCAGCCCGCCGTAATTTGCCTCAATTTCACCTACAGATGCAGGAATAACTGAAAACCCTTCTTTGTAGCGATACATCGCCTGCGTTATAAACGCATCATCCCTCAACACATCATTAAGCGTTACTGGGTTCACAACAGGCAGCGCAAGATGTATTCCAAGACTTGCACCAGTAACATTCGCATCAATCACAACAACATTTTTGCCAATCTGCGAAAGCGAAGTACCAAGATTAGAAACAATCGTAGTCTTGCCAACCCCGCCTTTTCCTGAAATAACAGAAATTACCTTCGTCATAAAAAAAATCCCCTCACCAAGACAATAATTAACTTCAATCCTATAAATGCTTAACGGAAAGACAGAAACATTCTACTTAAAATACTGATGCGAATGCGCACTCTCATAATCACTCAGCCTTCCGATATCCACCCAGTAATCGCCAAAAGCATACCCTGAAAACTTCTTATCACTCTTCAAAACTCTAGGAATTATATCATCTGTCAGATTAATAACTGAATGCTCCTTATTCTCAGGTATAAACTCAAAGATGCCTGGCTCCAGCGCAAAAATCATAGTGCCGGCAAGATGAGCAGATATTGGCTTCTCCAAAAATCCCTTTACCGAAGAATCGTCATTCAACTCATATATCCCGTACTCAAGCTTCTCCTCATACTTAAACAAGGCAACAGTCCCGACACCCTTACTCTTCTTATGAAACTCAACAAACTTGTCAAGGTCAAGTGTCGTAAGATTATCCCCACCTATCAGAATAAACGTATCATCCAACTCATCTTTTATCAGATTAAGGCATCCTGCAGTCCCAAGCGGCTTTTTTTCCTCAACATACTTTATCCTGATTCCAAGATCAGTCCCGTCACCGAAATAACTCTTTATCTGATACCCAAGATACCCGATAGTCATAAAAACCTCAGTAACACCATACTTTTTAAGATACAGAAGTATATGCTCAAGCATCGGCCTCTCATTGATAGGCAGCAAAGGCTTAGGAATGGCATAAGTCAGCGGGCGCAGCCGCGTGCCTTTTCCACCTGCAAGAATAACTGCTTTCACAACATCACACATAATATTACTTTATAACAACAACCAATAAGATATAATACTATATAATCAAAAGCAAATTATTTATAGTTAATCCCGGTAATTGAAATGCAAATCTTGCAAATTACTGGATATGACCCATCAAAATTACACCTGCGCACGAAATATCACATTAGATGGAACTTTAGAAACAGACAAATCAAGATAAAGATCTGTCAGAGCCACTACACAATATTTCCTAGCTATTTCATCAACATGCGATTTCACCACAGGTTTTACTACATCATGACAATCCTTATAAGCTTCACCACAGACCGCAATATGTTTTACACGCATTCTACCATTTTTCTTGCGAACTCCATAAACACGAATAGCTTTACATGAATCCGAAAGAGAGAGGCTGCTAAAACATCCAACCATTCTATCAATAATATCATTTATTTCTTCCGTTGAACGACTAGCCACATTCAGTATTGAATATCTTTGCATACTCAAAGGGCCAACATCCTCATTTACACTATATCTTTCTTGCAACAAATACACAACATAGAATACGCACCCATCAAACACAAAACTCACCCGATAACATCAAACAAAAAATATGCACTCACAGATATATAAAACTACATTATAGTAACTACTTAGAAGAAACTAAACCCCCTCAAACACCAGCCAAAAAATACTTCACAACCAAAACAATCAAAAATATAGATATCAGATAAGCCATACCATACCCGACTATCCGTTGTTCTGACACCTTCTGGCCGTTCCTGATAATATTCTCAATTTTCTTATCCAGTACACACGAATATACATACGTATACGTCACAAACAAAACAAAAGACAGAAACCCTGAAAAAACCGGGCCAAATAGTGAAAACGAAATCACAAAAAGAATAAAAAATACAACTATCTTCGTCTGTGTTAACTCAAGAAACTTCTTCAGTCGCTTTATGATATCCATAGAATCATCTGTCCAGAACCTCAAAATATAATCTCTTGGAATTCTTCCCCTTATTTTCAGTCTTAACCAGCTTGACCTTTCCAATCTCAGAAGTATTTCTGACATGCGTCCCAGCGCACGCCTGCATATCAAACCCCTCAATATCCACAATCCTCAACTCCTTAATAGATTCAGGAAGCTGCATCTTCAGCTTAGATATAAAAGGAATCTTAAACGCCTCATCCCTCGCAAGCGTCTTGATAGTAACAGGCAGCGACTGACAGACAACATTATTCACCATTATTTCATAAGACGCCATCAACCCCTTATCAAACCCGCGAACATTAAAATCAATCCGCGACTTCTCACATCCAAGCTGGTTCCCTGTAATCTGCGCCCCTGTCTTTTCATGTATAATCCCGGAGATTATATGCGCAGCAGTATGCGCACGCATCATCTTATAGCGCCTATCCCAATCAACAGCGCACTCAACCTCATCGCCTGCCTCAAGCCCCTCGCGGGAAACTTCATGGCTGATCTCACCTGAAAACTTACCGACAAAAACAACTAAAAACTCATCCGCGCCCCGGGAAATCACACCAGTATCATGCAGCTGCCCACCGGAATTAGGATAAAAAGCCGTCTTATCAAGCACAACAAACTTCCCATCTGAAACACTAACCACGCGCGCACTAAACTTCTTCAAATAACTATCATCCATATATAAAAGATTCATCTGCATCACCCATATCTAAACCATCTATACACACTCCACTTAATATAAATTACCCCCCAACCAATATCCATGAAAATACTGATGGCTGGCTGGGGTTTCGATAATAAAATCACTGGCGGCATGGACATTCACATAACGCACCTTGTAAAAAACCTCTGCGCACAGGGCACACAAATCCACCTGTTTCTTCCAAAAGAAAACGCACCAGAAAACCCACAAAAAAACCTGACAATCCACAGGATAGACACAAACGCAAAAGACCCAGAAGAACTGGACAAAAACTATACAAACGCAATCATCGCCTTCGCAGAATCAACAGATTTCGACATCATCCACACCCACGACTGGTTCGGTGTCACAGCCGCAAAAAGACTAAAAAAAGAAATAAAAGATATCACAACATACCAAAAAGAGGGCGGGCGAGGGCTCGAGGACGGACATCATAAAGGAATCAATGAGGGAATAAATTACAACAAACAAAAACCCATTCGCTGGATCCACACAGTCCATTCCCTTGAATACATAAGATGCGCAAAAAATGCACCCACCAAAAGCAAAATATCCGAAATCGAAAAAACAGCAATCAAAGAATCAGATGCCACCATCACAGTAAGCAGTCTCATGAAACAGGAAATTCAGACCCACTACAACACAGGCCCAAAAAAAATAAACATAATCTACAATTACACATCCCAACTCCCAAAAGCCCCCGAAACAAAAAACACAACCCCCATAATCCTATGCGCATCCCGCCTCACATTCCAGAAAGGAATTGAATACCTCATACACGCATCAACAGACATCCTAAAACAAATCCCTGACTGCAGATTCATCATTATAGGAGACGGCCACCTCAAGGAAAGCCTGGAAAACTTCGCAAAAACCCTCGGTGTCCAAAACTCATTTGAATTTCCCGGTTTCGTACAAGACAAAGAACTGGCTGCATACTTCAAAAGCGCAACATTCTTCATCATGCCATCCATCCATGAGCCCTTCGGCATCGCATGCCTTGACGCAATAGACGCAAATCTCCCTGTAATCTTATCAGAGAACGTCGGCGCAAAAGAGCTCTTCAATGGATGTACCCTTATCCATAAATCATGCTCAAAAGAAGACATCACAAAAAACATCATAACACTCCTGAAAGACAGGCAACTCAGAGAGATGCTTGCAGACAGCGCAAAGCAAAAACTAGACAAAATAGACAACTGGAGTACAATCGCAAAAAAAACAATGGCAATCTACACATCAGTTTGACTTTGTAATACTAATCTGCGGTTTTCCGGAAACAAGTTTCTCATATCTTATCAAAAGATTATAGTTACCTGCCCTGAACCGTTCATGCCCGACAATATCGAGAGTATCATAAATCGCACTCATCATAATATGCTTCTTACGCTCAAGCTCAAACCCGAAACTCGGGCTGTAAAACTTTTCAAACGTATTGTCTATCAAATACCCTGCACGCGAAACAATACTCTCTCTTGTTCCCCGTGTAAAAAAAACATAAAACTTATTCCCTGCCGAATCCTGCGTCAATTCAGTATACCCACCCTGCACATCCACATTTATCGTAAGCCCCCGCGAAACAATCCCTGCAATAATTCCATTACTCTCAGACACAATATAATTCCCGCGTGAATGCTCGTTGCCAAGGGAAGCCACACCCACAGTAACCTCATGCGCGCACACAGGCACGCACAATAAAAGAATCCAAAAAAATGCAACCACAACTACTTTCATAGGTTATTCTTATCTGCGCGCCTATTTAAGCTTTTTCTCGCATCGATCCAAAATTACTCAAGTCCACCTGTCCCATAAACTTATTCTTCGCAGACTTAATAGTACCCGTCACACCATGTACATAAAATATAACACTTTCACCCTCAATCTCCATGATTGACGCAAGCACAGCCCTCACTTCCTCCACAGAATCATGCGTGGTCTTTATAACTGCCTTCTTCCTGCCAGCATCAAATAGCTGGGACGGAACCCACATCTTAAATTTAGAAGTTCCAACCTCACCAAAAAGCTGAAGAGATGCACTCCATATCGCATTAACCACATTATCAAGCCGGACATCCTTCTTTGAAATAATCTCAAATACAATATACCTCTGATTATCCCTCAAACTAGGCGGCAAAGTATTCAATTTCATTCAAACACCAATTACTTTCACTCCATTTTTCAATGTGTGGTTCTTTACCTCAGCAGTCCTTTTCACAATAAACGCAGGAACCTCAGACACAGTCTTCACCGCTCTCTCACGGTCAAATCCGCACATATATGCAAGCGAAGCAAGCTCTCTTCCTGCCCTCATGTCCCATACACTCTCAGCTCCGCTCGCAACAATCACATGGGCACCATACTTGCGTGCAAGCATGACATTGCGGCGCATATGAGAAAGCACATAAGACCTTATCTTCCTGTAAGAATGAAGGTATTCCCGGAAATTCAACTCAACCGCAACATTATTCTCTGCTGCAAGTTTCATCATAACCTGATCCATCCCCGAATCCTTCCTCTTAAGCTCCGGGTGAGTAAGAATGTCTACTCGTGGATTTTCAACAGCACTCCTGTTAATCTCAAAATCACCACCCCATACTGCAAGAATATCCACATTATCCCTGAACCTGTTAATCTGTCTGTTAAGATCACCCTGGTTCTCAGCCTTGATTTCCACGCCGACAAGCACATTTATATCGCTTTTTACTGCCTTGACGTCTTTTTTTATTTCACCAAGAACATCCAAAGAATCCATCCTGTCAAGCACAACAATGGTATCAAGTCCCAGCTTCTCAGCATATTTCACTACATTCTCAACACTATCTACGCCATACGAGTACTTCGTAGCCACATGCAGGTCATAATACTTCCGAAACATAAATCTTACTTAGGCTCTTAGTTTTATAAGGTTTACAATGGCAATATGTAAAGTATAAATAGGGCAAGAACCTATTATAGAGTATACTATCACAGGGAGATTAAATGGAGCGGTTAAAAACAGGAATTATGGGACTGGATGAAAAAACAGAAGGCGGTTTTGTAAAAGGTTCAATTATCCTCGCTGTCGGAAAAACAGGTACAGGTAAGACGCAATTCTGCTCATCATTCATATACGCAGGAGCTTTGAACGTGGAACCTGGGCTTTACATTACCACAGAAGAGAGAAGCGAGGATATAAAAGAAGACATATATTCCATGTTCAGCTGGAATTTTACTGAATTAGAGCAAAAAGGGCTGTTAAAATTTCTCACAATCAAGGCAATCTTTCCTGAAAAGCCTATGGGTGATGAGTTGCAAAGGATAACAAAGTCATATCTCATAAGCATAAGAAGTCAGATTGCAGAAGCTATAAAAAGCGTAAATGCACAAAGAGTGGTCCTCGACTCAGTATCAGTACTTGAGATGTTCATGCAGGATAGATACATGGCAAGAGTGATGCTGTTTGGACTTGTGGAATATTTCAAAGCCATGCAGGTGACAGTGGTAATAAGCGGTGAAATCCCGGAGACCAGCCAGGGCCTGACAGGCAGCGGGATAATAGAATATCTTGTTGACACTGTAATCAAGCTTGATTTCGTGCCAGTATCAGAAGAATTCAAAAGAACAATAACAATCAGAAAAATGCGGCGCACTGACCACTCGACACTGATTCATCCATTCGAGATAACGCCAAACGGCCTGCGGCTTGTGAAAATCTGATATTAACAACTGTCAGAATACAAGGGGAATATACATGAAAAACAAAAAAACAGTTCTAATTTTAACAGTATTTATTACATTTATAGTATTTGGGAGTATGTCTTTTGCGCAGGAATGTATAACGAACTGTACAGACGCAGACAACGATAGGTACACATCAGATACAACATGCAACACAAATGAAAGCTGTCCCTATTGCAAATGCGGGGACTGCGACGATA
>QMVA01000029.1 GCA_003660865.1 Candidatus Nanohalarchaeota archaeon
AAGCCCTGAAAGAACAGTCCCGTTCGCGCATGTTTCAATCGTAATATTACTCTCTCCGTTAAGAGAATAAAAACAACTATCTGGATTAGACTCATTAAACGAGAAATTAAGCATCGGAAAATATGAATAGTTGACATCAAGCGGGCTCACAATCTCAACAAAAGGCAAAGTCCCATCCACAAAAACAGTCCTGTTGGTGCTGTTAAACCCCCTCATAGAATCATCATCAACACACTCGACATTCCATACATAAGCCCCGTCGTAAGAAAAATCAAATGAAAAATTATTGAGTCCTCCCTTGACAACCACACTCTCATTATACTTCTCGCGCCCCCATCCACTCATATTAGTATACAGCGAGCAATTAATTACACTGCCCTCGTCCTCAGGAATGTATTCAAAAACAACAGTAGTATTGCTGGAATAATTTCCATCAATCGGGCTCAAAAGAAAAACCTCTGGCGCTGCAATCTCATAAAGTGCAGCCAGCACATCAATCCTCGCATAACTATTTGCCCCGTCCTGTATCTGTTTCCCTGTATCATTCAAAATATCCTCAATATATTTAGGCGCCGGAGCAATTCCATACTTCAGCTTGTACGCCTGCCAGAGAAGCGCCATAGCCCCGGAAACATGCGGCGTTGCCATTGATGTGCCGCTATAAGATATGTATCCGCCACCATTTTTCGTTGAAGTAATATCGCTCCCTGGCGCAAGCAGCAAACCTGCAAAATTAGCCCCCCTGTTAGAATAAGAGGCAATTACATCACTTTTAGTAGTGGCCCCAACTCGTGTAGCATTAAAAAGGCATGCAGGCGCGGAAATACTCGTACTACTCCCGGCATTGCCGGTCGCAGCAACAAAACTGATATTATGTGCAACAGCAGCATCAATTGCCTTCTTATAAGCTCCCCAGTCACCATCGCAATAATCACTGTAACTGTATCCCCCCATACTCAAACTGATTACAGATATGTTATACTTGGTCGCATTATCAATGCACCAGTCTATTCCACTGACAATATCAGCATCATTAGCCCATCCGCTGGCGTTCGCAACCTTGATTGCAATAATATTCGCGCCCTTTGCGACACCATAAATGCCTCCGCTTGCAGCAGCAATGCCCTCAACATGTGTGCCATGCCCATGGTCATCATTTGCATCCGTATCTTCCGCCTGATTATTCGGACAGCACCCACCATCGCCATAGTCCGTTATGTTGCAATAACAATATTGATCAACAATCCTCCCGCTAAAGTCCGGATGCGTTGAATCAATCCCTGTATCAAGCACACACACCGTTGTCTGGGCGCCGGTAATATTCACACCACCCACCTTCTCAAGCCATACATCATCCGCATTCACAATAGGCACACTTTCAGTCAAAAACGTATGTATCATTCCCACCTTTTCAACAGCAACAACATTCGAATCCTTTTTAAGCGCATTCATCTGCGCCCTAGTAACTTCCGCACTGACAACATTAATGTTATTATACGTATGCTCTACCTTTCCACCAGCCTTCTCTACCTTATCTGCAATATCCTGCTTAGCATCCACATCTTCCCTGAAAATCCCAAACTTCCTGCGCACAACCGTTTCATCCCGAAGATTGATAAACACCTTCACCTTCTCATCATCCAAAAGAATCCCATCCTTGACATCACCCCCTCTATCACCATTATCCGCCCATGCAAAACACAAGATACACAAGCTCACATACATAAAAACAACAGACAAGAAAACGATTTTGCGCATACATAATATTACACCACACAATATTAAATAAATTAAGTATTAACGACTCACAATTTAGCAACATACTCACCAATCCTTTCCACCCCCTCATCAATCTTCTCAACCGGCAGCGCAAAACTAAGCCGCACATGCCCCGGAGCCCCGAACCACTCCCCGGGATACACAATCACCTTATGCTCAAAAAACAGATCCCTTGCCATACTCATAGAATCACCGGCCTTTGGAAAAAGATAAAACGCTCCCTGGGGCTTATCAACATCAAAACCCAACCCTTTAACCCGCCTGTAAATATGATTCCTCCTCCTTCGAAATATCTCCCTATTCTTAACAACATGCTTCCCCGGCACACTAAGGCACGCAAGAGCAACCCTCTGCGACAAAAGATTAGTATTCATAGAGCAATGAGCCTTAATCTCACAAACATCCTTCATAAACCACGGATTTTGGCAGAACACATACCCTATCCTGTACCCGCAAAGGCTATACGTCTTTGAAAAACTGTTAATAGTTATCACATTCTCCCCCTTTGGCGAATAATGCTCACTCCCGTAACTAAGCGAATGATAAACCTCATCAGATATAAGAACACAGCCATTATCCAGGGTAATCTCCTGGATACCCCGAAGAAGACTTTTTTCAATGACATTACCTGTGGGATTTGCAGGGCTGTTGACAATCATAACATCACAGCTCCCCGATTTCTCCTTGACATCCTCAAGGTCAATATTGGCATCAGTATACACGGCCGTCATATGATTGATCCTCGCAAGATGCGGATACGAATAATAATAAGGTTTAGTCAACAGCACCCTCCTTCTACCCGCCCCGAGAGACACCTTCCTAAGCACAAGATCCAGTGCTTCAGAAGCCCCGTTAGTAACCGCGATACAATCCTCATCCACACAATGCCCGAACTCGCGCTTCACATACCCGCGCAATTTAGCTTTAAGTTCATCATCTCCGCCGACTTTGCCATACTTAAACCTGCTAAAATTCAAAAAAACCTCGCCTGCATCAAATGGCGGCGCCAAATCCGGCTGCCCAGACCCAAACGAGACTACATCAGCATCATCCACGCCGATAAACATTCCCGGGCTAATAACTCTATGAGTAATAGTAACATCCATTCAGAACACCAGATAAGAAAAAATATACTATAATACCAGGCGCCCTAAATGGCCTGCATGGCTCGGGCTGGCGCTGACATAAAGAATGCGCACATACATCTGCCGGGCACTGATATCATAACAATACAATAGCACTGGAAATTATTTATAATAACCCCCATAATTACCATCAGCAACAAAAATCAATAGAAACAATATAAAATTACCCGCAAATAAACTCACTATACTGTGCCCCCGTAGCTCAGTGGATAGAGCACTTGCCTCCTAAGCAAGGGGTCGCGCGTTCGAATCGCGTTGGGGGCGCTCTTATTTTCTTACCGCCCTTCGCACCCGCTCAATATCCATCCGCACCTTATTGCCAGAGGCATGCTTAAACACAATCGCGCAAAAAGACGCAACAATCAGAACCAAAACAAGCGCACTAGGACTCAAAAACCCCGCATGCTCAACCCCGCCCGACGCAGACACCCCATGCGCCATAAATGCCGCCATACAAAATCCAAAAAACAGCCCAACAAACTTATCCATAACACCTATTTAGGTTATCCTGCTTCATATAGCTTTCCCATGGGTGCAGAACTCCTCCATTCCAAGCTTCATTACAGTCTCAATCCCCTTGATTCTAAACAAATGCGCTCCGCACCTGCAATCCGAGCACCCGAAACCAGCCACCTCCTGTGCTGTTTCACACAACATCTGCGCAGTAGCACACTCAAAAGACTTAGGCTCTTCCATGTAAAACACCTTCACAACTTTCGCACAATCAAGCAGATAATCAATATGCCAGAATACCTTCTTATCATCCGACAGATGCCTCTCAATCCTTTTCTCAAGCCCATTCTGCGCAGAACCAACATAAGCATAAAGCCCTCTCAAAAACCGAATCCTGCCCAACGAACCAATTACTAAATCAACACTCTCAGAAACCTCAATAACCAGAACATAAACCCCTTTCATACTCATAATATAATAATTCAAATCTATTTAAAATAATATCACAATTATACGGTAATTACAATGCAGAATTATAATTAAATTTTAAGTGACGCAATAGATGCTCTTTCAGGCAGAGAACATATTAAAGAAGTATATCTGATGAGATTCGATGATGAAGTGCTTCTATACGATGAAGAATTCCAGATTAAATACGATATGCCAGATATTCCATACCTTCTTTGTAAACTTGACTGCCTGGGAAACAGGCAGCAGGCATGCCATATATATCCCGCATCTGATGGCGAAGAACTAATCGTCGCCGGAGAACTGGCACTTGATACTTTGGAGGGTGATATTTACAAAATTGCAGAGACTATCGCAAAAGAATATGATTTGCAAATAACCGAAGACCAAATAGGCAAAAACAGGGTTTTCTCAGAAACAGTTCCATCAGAGCCATATAAATAGGATTTATATGCCCGTGTTTTAAACGTAGCAAAAGCAGAAAAAGAGTTATCAGAAACCAGAATCTGGTTATCAATCTACAAAAGCTCCTGATACTCATCATAAAGAACCTTATAATTCCCGACAGCCTTCCTGTTCTTCTCAAAAATCAGAATATTCTCACGCACAAAATCCTTCATATTGACCTTGCACCCGAATCTGGAAAGCAGCAGCGTAGAGAAAATATTAAGCAGCCTCTTCTTATTCTTCTGCCCATCAGCAATAAAAAACAACACAAGCGAAAGATACACACCAAAAAAGCACGCATCAAAATTATCCGGGATCAGTGTCCTGTCATCATAATAAAGTCTCTTAAGATTTTTAATCGAAAGCACTTCCTTTTCAACAAAATTCTCCCCCAGAAACCCCGTAAACACATCATGATTCTCCAAAAGCACCATTCGAAGATTGCCCTCAAGCTCATCCTCTTCATCCATACCCTCAATCATTTTCGAGATATACTTCCCGAACTTCTTCATATCTGCCTTATAGAAAACATACTTTCCGGACTTCTCTTTCTTGACAAACTTATTCTTCAGAAGCTCCTCCTGCGAATTCCCGTGATACAGCTTGCCTGACTCATAATTATAGTCCCATACCTGCGCAATCTCTTTAATGCTCCTCTTCTTATCAATGCACGACATAAATATGATTTTCGAATTAGCATTCAGTATATCAGATAGATAAGACTTACTGGACATAACCGTATGTAGAATACATATTTTTATATTCTTTAACTATCCCATGGCTTTGAACGGTTTAGCGACTATTATGGAATTATAGAACTACCGCAACAACAAAAAAAATAGAAACAAAAAGGTCCAAAGGACCTCTTATTTGAAAAAAATAATTAAATAATCAAAAAGCAAGTTTAGACTTACTCAACTTTCTCATCTTCAGAAGCTTCAGCCTCTGTCTCTTCAGCTTCGTCAGCCACGGGTTCAGCTTCAACTTCTGCCTTTGGCGCAGCTTCTATGCCCTCGCTGACCTTTTTGAGCGCTTCAATAACTGAATCTACAACATCTGCATCAACAGGGAATGCAATAGACTTCCTGAATCTTTTCTCATCATTCTCAGGAGTAAAAAACCCTCTGGATATAGAAATAAACTCATTTTCAGAGTCACGTGTTATTGCTTTTTTTCTTGCTATCTCAAGGAAATTGTTTGTTCCAAATTTTACTTCCCCAGATACTACTGTTTCGAAATCTACTTCTGCCATGTGTTTCACCTATCGTCTTTTATTAGTACAAAAACTTGCGGAACGATAGAGTTCCGTTTTTGCCTTGGTTCAGGACACTTTACAAGTGTCCAGATACTTGATTTAAAAGTAACTATAACTCAATATATTTATAAACCTTCTGCATGTAGCTTGCCGATAAAAACTCATCCGACAAGCACTCTCAGGTTATTCAATACACTTGCCTGAAGCACATTATTACCGAGCTCACACTTCTTCCTGACCTTCACAGAAGACTTCTTGCCGACCATTGCAGAAAACAAATAGTCTTCACCCTTGTATATATCAACATTAGTGCCGATATACTTTTTCTGTACACCAATCAGGACATATCCTCCAGTTTCCTTCACCTTATAATCTACTTCATGCTTAAGTGTATCAAGAATCGGCTCAACAGAGATATGCATGCCGATAGTCTTCTCAAACTCGGAAATCTTCTTGCCCCCTTTTCCGATAACAGAGGCAATATCCTCCTTCGCAACCCTAAGAATCACCCTGTTTCCTGAAACAACCTCAACAACAGGATTATGGATATATTTGCCTAAAATCTCGGAGATCCTCTCAGAAGCAAGCTTATTGACATTCGACTGCTCAGCGTCGTCATCCTTCACAGGAATGACAACCGTCTGCTCGCCGTAAGTATATATCTCATACACCAGCTTGCCTGTCTCGAAATCGCACACATCAATGACTGGTCGCGCAAGATCCGTCTCAGACATACCCGTCGGCACCCGCACACCGAGATTCAAAGTATAAACACTCTTAATCTCCCCGTCCTTCACAAATATGATAGTATCAATCACCTGCGGTATAAGCCCAAGCTCAATGCGTGTAATAAACCTGTGAACTGCATCAATCGCCTCAGTCGCATGCACAACACCAAGCATTCCTACACCTGCAAGCCGCATATCTGCAAACACCCTAAAGTCATTCGTTCTTCTCAACTCATCATAGACCGTAAAATCCGGCCTCACAAGAAACATGATATCTGCGGTCTTCGCCATATCTCCTCCAAGCGCACCATACTGCGTAACATCCGGCCCGACCTGCAGATCCCTCGGCTGCTCCATAGTCTTCACAATCTTGCCTTTATCCTTGTAATATTCTGCAAACGCCTGCGCAAGCGTACTTTTCCCGCCTCCGGGCATGCCTGCGATAATAATTCCCTCCGCGCGCGTATCAAGCCTCTCCTTAAGCTTAGAAGACATCTTATAAGACTCAATATCAACCTTGGCAATCGGCCTTACAACAGTAATCTCCATCCGATCAGAAAACGGCTGTCTTGTAATCGCAATCCTGTACAGTCCATACTGTACAACCGTAGCTCCGCGAAGTCCGATTTCAACCATCGCATCATCAGACACGCGCACAATATCCATGACTTCCTTGGAAATATCCTCAAGCTCATCCTTTGTAATTATATTTGTCCCTGTCTCAACAAGCTTCACTTCACCAGGTCTCCCGACCTTCGCCTTCGGCGTAGCCCCTTCCTTCAGATGAATTGAAGTCGTAAGAGGAGTAAACATTTTCTCGATTTTCAGAGTCTTGATATCCTCCCTCTTGAAATAGATCACATCAACCCCGACAGCATCAGCAGACTTCGCCTGCACAACATCCGCAGTAATGAGGGTTGCCCCATTATCGCGCGCAATATCCTTGATAAGCGCATCAATTCTCCCGCTCTTCGCAAGCTGGATTTCCTCCATCGTAGGCTTCCTGCCCATCTTACTGATTTTGACATTATGCTCTTCGCAAACATTGCGGATATTCTTAAGCTCATCAAGCCCTTCAAATCCGATTTCGCGTCCCCTGTTCGCCTGGTTTTCAAGCTCAGCGATCACAAACTCAGGAACAATAATCTCTCCTGCAATTTTCTTCTCACGAATAAGCTTAGAAACAACGCCTTTAATAATCGCTGAAGTATCAGGAACAAACTTCCCGCGCTTCACTGATTTTGTACTCCCGGTATTCACCGGCTTTCTATTATTATTATTTTTATTTTCTATTTTATTTTCATTAATTTTAATTGAAGTAATATTTATCACCTTATATTTTACTGTGCTCTTTTAGAGCATATCTATTTGTACATTTTGTATATATCATCAATCCCCAATCGAATCTATCTATGGCATGCCTTGCATACCTCACGAATATCTCCGAAGGTTGTTGATACGCAAAGATCCTGCGTATAGCGCGGAATATTTAGCGTTTGTAATTTCCATTTGTATTGTTTGTATTTTGTATAATTTTATACATTCTTGTACGAACCATAAAATCTCTCTAACTCTATAAGAAATGCAACTTAATAAGAAATAATCATAAAATCATATTTTTACTAATTCCATCTGGTTCAACAACTAATTGACAGCATAGTTTTAAAAATGTTTGTTTTGGTCGCAAAGAGATGGTGCTGTTGTATAACTAGCGTGAATTGAATAGACTGTTGCTGTTTTTAACAATTTGGCTAAAAAACGCTAAACGACATCAGAAAGCCCTTTGGTCAAAACTTGTGCAACAGCACCCAAAGAGATATATTGTTGTATCTCTCCTTCAAACAGATGCCAATGCTATTGATTTTAATGTGTCTGATATTCTGTTATGAATGCACATCATTGGCATTTTTTATGTATACCGCCTCCACAGGATTAAATATCTTTAAATTTATCCAAAAATGTAATTAATGTAATGAAATATATGCACAAAATCCACATAAGTTCAGGTCATAAACAATAAACTTAAAGTGATTTAACATGAAGAACGAATGCCGAGACTGGCTTCAAGAATGCATCAAAGCATTTCCTAAATTGAAAAAATACAGCATAATATGCAGCTACAAGCGTATTTCAAGTAAGTCACTTGGGCGGGTAAAAGGCATAGTACAAACACAAAGAACAATAGACCCTGAAAGTCTCCTTCTTGAGGGAGAAGCAAAGATAAGAATCAAAAGAAAAACCACGAGCAACTTCAATATAGAAATAAACATGAACCTCGAAAAAATAGAAAATCCAATGCTTCGCAAGCAGGCAGTAAAGTATGTGATAATTCACGAACTCCTTCATATTGAAAACAAGGATTTATTGACTTTGAGCAAAAACTACAAAAAAAGAAAAAACAAAAAGATACATAAAAAGGACTTTCATAACGCAGTACTGGAAAAATTCAATATTGCAAGAGAGCATGACAAACTGCCCTCAATAAAAAACGTAGTACATATGGAACTTGCAATGAACACAATATTTTCCAAAGTAAAGATATAGCCCATCGAGGGTATTGCTTGCCAAAAGAACAAGGTGCACACTATGACAAACATATTACAATTAAAAATCACGTTAAATGATATAAAGCCGGCTATATGGAGAAGATTTTTGGTAGAAGATTCTATTGATTTCAACAAATTACATGAATCCATTCAAAAAGTAATGGGTTGGGCGAATTATCATTTGTATGAGTTTGAAGTTGACAAAACACATATCGAATCAGATGCCAAAAAATTTACTATAGATTCCATGTGGCTGCATTCCAGACCGGAAAGAAGAAGCAGTCCTGCCAGCAAGACAAAGTTATCACAGCTTCTGAAGACAGAAAAACAAAAATTTCGCTACATATATGACTTTGGCGATTGCTGGGAACACACAATTGTAGTAGAAAAAATTATGGAAAAAAGCAATTCTCAAAAGTGTCCTGTTTGCATCTCTGGCAAAAGAGCATGTCCCCCGGAGGATTGTGGTAGTATTTGGGGTTATGGGGAACTCATGGAAATACGAAAAGATAAGAATCATCCGGAGTATAAAGAAAGGATTGTGGAGTGGCTGGGAGAGGATTATGATCCGGATATGTTTGATATCAGAGAAGTTAATAATGCGCTTCAAAACAGGATGAATAAAAAATCCACAGATATATTTCACGTGGAGACGATTAAGCCAGATTTAAACAAATCAGAGCAGTCGTCGTCAGTAAAGATAGGCCGAAACGACCCATGCCCATGCGGCTCCGGCAAAAAATACAAAAGATGCTGTTTACTAAAAGAAAAGGAGGTATAGATATGACTAATGTACTGCAATTGAAAATCAGGCTGGATGGAACAAAACCCCCTGTATGGAGAAGAATCCTTGTAAAAGATACCATCACATTCGATGAACTACATGATATAATCCAAATCGTGATGGGCTGGACGAATACTCACCTATATGAGTTCACTGTTGGCGGATTATCAATCCTTGTGCCAAGCGAAGATTATAGTGATGACGTTACTGACTCCAGAAAAATTAAATTGAACAAGATTATAACCACTGAAAAGCAAAAGTTTGAATATGTCTACGACTTTGGCGACAACTGGGAACATACAATAACTGTAGAGAAAATCATGCCGAAAGAGAGTACCGGTAAATATCCGCTATGCATCACAGGAAAGATGGCATGCCCGCCAGAGGACTGCGGTGGTGTTTGGGGCTACGAGGAATTTCTGGAAGCCATAAAAGATCCCAAACACAAGGAACACAAAGAAATGCTGGAATGGGTGGGGCGTGAATTTGACCCGGAAGAGTTTGATGTAGAGGAAGTAAACCAGATGCTCCAATGATCTGAAGATACAACTCAGATAGAACTACTGGTTTATTAAAGAGTTAATTTTCGATAATAGTATATATACATGGATGAGACAAACTTCAAAGAAAAGACAACAATGCGGCTAATACAAAAAATGGTGGACTCAGGGCTTCAGGTAACTGAAGAACTTGCAGGAGAAATCATGTCACGAGAAGACTCCATTCCACATTTAATCCGGATACTCAAAGACGATAAATTGCGCGATTTCGCACATCAGTAAATTATCTTCAACTCACTTTCTCCTGCCAAGTCTGCTCTTAATAGCATTTATTGAAGAAACCGCCCCGCCACGTGACGCAAACCTTGACTCACCC
>QMVA01000030.1 GCA_003660865.1 Candidatus Nanohalarchaeota archaeon
AATGGCTTTAGCTTCACATCAAGACCGTTAAGTGATGACTTTGTATTGCCTATACCGCAGGAGTTTCCTACGCCGAGGAGGAGAATATTTCCATTCTTTGCCTCTTTTATCAAGCGCTTTGTGATGTCTCTTGCAGGTTCTTGTGCCTTATATACTTTTTCAGGCAAAGTGGCTGATGCTTCCATGACACCCATTTTTATTGCAATGCCATCGAGAGGGAGATCGTGTTTTAGTGCGACTTCCTCGATCTTTGAGCGCTCTACACCTACGCCACCCATCATCACACCAACACCTTCTGCAATTGAGCCTGTTATCTCACCTTCCATCTTCCCTGCTGCATCTACTGTGATTATATGCTCTATGCTTTCGCGCTCTCTTATTTCCTCTACGGCTTTACCTATTTTTCCAAGTGATGCGCCCGGACCCTTCGCTTTCATTACAAAGACAGTCTTTCCCTCAATTGTCTCTTTACTTACAAGGACGTCTTTTGCAACCTCTTCACCATTTTCTGTCTTGAATGAGGCTGCGACCATTGGACCTATTGCATCTCCTATCGGGATACCCTTGACAAATGCCTGGGTTGCTTTCACATTGCCTTTTGCCATCTTCAAAAGCAGAGGCAAGTACATCTGGAGGATGAACGCCATCTGGATGTTGTTGCTTTTCTTGACTGTGATTATAAGATGCCTTACCACCTTGTATATCTCGAAAACGCCAAGTGCGCCGATGAGACCGAATTTCAGGTTGGCTTTTTCTGCTGCATTATGGTTTGGTGCTATAGTATCTACAAAATAGTTGAATCTTCTTTCTGACTGGTTCATCACATGCTCTATCTTATTGAGGATACCGTAGGGATCTACATCTACAGGAGTTGAAATGAAGAAGTTCATGAAATTGCGGACATCATGTTTGAGTTTTTTGTTAGGCTTTTTTGAGATGCACTGCATCACGTACCCTTCTGCTTTTTTTGTGTATTCGTCAAGCTTCTTGAGGTCTTTTTCTGCTCTCCATATTGTCTGGAGCATCATTATTTTCTGGTAGAATATGATAAATAGGAAGAAGAGTATTGAGGTGATTGTGCCAATCAGGCTATTGTCTCCACCCATAAAAAAATTTTCTATCATATTAATCAACTGGTTACCTCAATGTACTGTGTAAATCTTTATATATCAATTGGCATTTATGACTAAAGCCAAAATCAGATAAGAACCACAAGTATATATGGGAACTAATATATATTAATAGTTCCATTAAATATATAAATGGATATTTTGACTATAGTAAAGATAATTGTTAAGTGATTTTATGACTATGAGAGTACTTGTGGTTGCAGTTGCCCTTCTTATCGCAGTTGTTGCTGTCGGGCACAGTATGCTGTCAGAATATACTCTTGTTGATGAAAAAGCGGATTCAGTTATTCGCAACCCCATGGGATTTGTCTTGAATTATGTCAGTGGAGAGCAAAATACTGTTGATTTCAGAGCAGAACTTGCATTTGAAAAGAAACAGAATATAGATTTTGCGTTTAATGACAATATTGATTCTTTTTATGTTGACTGCAAAGGCGGTCCTGAAAATAAGATTATCATTAGCGGACTGTTCCTGAGGTCTGCTTCTGATACGCATATTGAATTTGTGGATTATGCGGGCAGTGTAAATCTTGGACGCAAGCTTAGTTTTACAGGGTCTGCAAAGAGGGCCAGGACTGATGAGCAGACTCTTTCAAAGGACAAGTTTGTGAAGGTATCAGGAAAAGATATTGAATTTTCAAAGGTTTTCCTGAGCAAGCTAAAAGGGCAGTCTATGGTTCTGACTAATGTTACAGGTAATGTTGAGATATTTATGGATTGTGATTCTGCTGATATACCTGTAAATGATAGGAGGTTTGAACTTTCGTCTTTTGATGGAGAAATCCGGTATTATAAGGACCATATTGTTATAGATGGTAGCGGGAGACTGGATTTCGGTATATTCAAGGCGCCAAGTGAATGAATGATGATCTTATGGAGAATAATATTTTCGGCATGCTCGGTTTTTTGTCAGACACAGGGAATCCTGATGCAAAAATAATGTTTGCAGTTTTTGTTGTTTTTATTATTGTTGCTTATAAGGCACTGGGTGTGCTTAAAAATACGATTATTGTCTCTGTGATATCTGCGTGTTTCCCTTTTGTACTCGATAAGGTACTTGGCTTTGACATTGATATCACTCTTGACCTGATTCTTTTTTATGTTGTTTGCGGGGTTGTTTTGTATCTTCTATACGAAGTAATTAAGGTATTTTATAAGACCTCGAAAGTGTTTATGGATGTTGTTGGCATCTTGATGTTTCCTTTTGTTCTTGTATTAAAATTTTTGGGCTGGCTGTTTGGATTTGAACATGAGAAAAAAGGAAAAAAGGATAGAAAGAAGAAAAAAAAACACAGTGACGAAGAAGAAGAGTGACATTTTGACTAGTCTCAAGATTATTTCTCACGAATAACCCATAAGAATGCTGCAGGAAACACACAACTTGTGTTGCATTCCCGCAGATATGATTACCGGTTCATAGTCGAGATACAATCAAAAATGTATTTGAGTTGCATTGTTTTTTTTTGTCAGAGGCACCGAAAGGTTTATAAATGTTTCTATATATAATAGCTTTCGAAAGCTTTATAAAGGGATTGTTTATATAATGGCTTTTTCTATAATTTTAAGGTGGCGCTTATGGCAGCAAGATGTCCCGAATGTGGAAGCACAAGTTTTTCAAGAGATGACGGAAGAGGAGAGCTTACATGTCGTAAGTGCGGTAGGGTCATTGAACAGGATGAGATTGATACGACACCTGAATGGCGGGCTTTTGATGCACATCAGCAGGCTGCGAGGACCAGAACTGGTGCTCCTTTGACTTTTACTAAGCATGATAAGGGTATTTCTACAGAGATTGGGAAAGGTGTCGGTGAATTATATAAGGTGCCTATTAAGAAAAGGGCGCAGTATTACAGGTTGAGGAAATGGAACAAGAGGCTTACCAAGTCCAAGGACAGGAACCTATCATATTCTCTTTCAGAGCTTGCAAGGCAGGTGTCTTATCTTGGCCTTCCGAAAGCAGTCCATGAGGAAGTCGGGCGGCTTTATGAGAAGGCGGTTACGAAAGGACTTGTACGCGGGCGGTCTATGGAGTCTATTATTACAGCCATAATTTATGCTGTTGCACGCGAGCAGGGTTCGCCAAGGACTCTGTCTGAGCTTGCGGCTGCTTCAGGTATTGAGAAGCGCGAAATTGGGCGTGCATACAGGTATGTTGCGCGGGAGCTTGGCATAAGAATATTGCCTGCAACATCAGAAGAATACCTGCCCAGGTTTGCATCACTTCTTGGGCTTTCCGGTACAGTACAGGCAAGAGCTAGAGAGATACTATTGAATGCTCTGGATGAAGAGGTTACGTCCGGCAAAGGTCCGACTGGTGTTGCCGCTGCGGCATTGTATATTGCAGCTGTTCTTGAAGGTGAGAAGAGGACCCAAAGAGATATTGCAGATGTTGTTGGTGTTACGGAAGTCACTATCAGGAACAGGTATAAGGATCTTGTGGAGAAGCTCGGTATTGAAGAGGAAGTTGAGCGTAAGGCACAGGAAAATGAGAAGTCCCGAAGGAAAGAAGATATGTAGTTGTCTTTTTCATGTTTGCGAAATTATTGCTTGATTAGTTTGCCAATTATTGGTGTAATTATGCCAATTTTTGGTATTGTTATGTTTTTTTGTAAATATGCGCAGAATTTTCGTGCCTATATCAACTGCATGATACCGTTGGTGCTCACAAGGGTGTTGATTGTTGCAAGCTCCAGGGCTAAATCAATGTTGTCAGATGTCCTTTTATATTCTACTGATACGAGAACATCTGTGATGCCTGCTTTTTTCAGGATGTTCTTTATTACCTTTTGAGAGTTGGATATCAGTATATCTGTATCTGTAAATGAATTTTCCCTGAAGCCGTTGCTGAGTGTCATACCGAGAAATTTTACGCCTGTTAAGCGCGTTCCCGGAGCCATTGAAATCTTTATGCATTTTTTTGGGTCCAGCCCATCCGCTGCATGACTTACTGTTGATTCTATTATTGATGCCTCTCTTGCACGGATGTCTGTGATCTGCATGTATCTCATTGATTCTTTTATTGACTGTAAGCTTTTTCTTGGCGTCTCTACTACTACTTCACGAGACATGATTGCTGCATTGTACGCACCGGCGTCAAGAAGACGAAGAAGCATCTCCTCGTTAGTGACACTATTATTCAGTGTCCCTGTCAACTTGATGAGTCTCATGTGCTTTATTGTTTATCGCAGATTTATATTGTTTTGGTATTTTTACGCTGTTACCAAAACAAAAACAATAGGCGTCAAATATCCGTGCAAACGAAGTTTGTCGGATGCTAAAATTGCGTAGCAATTTTGAAGACAGTATCTTCAAAAGTTTGACACGAAGTGTCATGATTTTAAGTATATGACAAAAACATACTGTCTAAAAAGTTATGGCTTTTACTATAATCCATAGCCTTTTAACTTTTTTGCTCTAAGAATATAGTATGGGATTTACTATCGGGCTTGTAGGTAAGCCATCAGCAGGGAAGTCTACTTTTTTTAAGGCAGCTACGCTTGCTGAAGTCGCGATTGCAGACTACCCGTTTACGACTATTAAGCCAAATATAGGGACGGGGTATGTTCGGGTAGAATGCGCTGATAAGGACTTTGGTGTGCAGTGCAACCCGCGGTTCGGGTTCTGCCTTAACCATACACGGTTTGTGCCTGTTGAACTTGTAGATGTTGCCGGGCTTGTACCCGGAGCGCATGAGGGTAAAGGGCTTGGGAACCAGTTTTTGAGTGACCTGAACCAGGCAGATGTGCTCATTCATGTTGTTGATGCATCCGGGTCTGCTAATGAATTGGGTGAATCTCTCGGTGCAGGGAAACATGATCCTGCGAAAGATGTGAGATTTCTTGAAAAAGAGATTGACCTTTGGTACGCGTCTGTTCTGTGGAGGAACTGGAAGAAGCTTGCGCGCGGTGCGCAGATGACCAGAAAAAAGATAGAAGAAGCGATTGCTGATCAGCTTTCTGCGATGAAGGTTACAGAAGATATTGCGCTTGACGCTATTAGTGAGACAGAACTTTCAGGTAATCCTGATTCATGGAGTGAAGATGATGTGAAGCGGCTTTCTGTGGTACTGCGAAAGAGAACCAAATCAATCCTTATTGCATTGAATAAGATTGACGTTCCATCAGGCCTTGAGAATGTTGAGCGGCTGAAAAAAGAATTACCTGATATCATGTTTGTGCCATGCTCGTGCGAGACAGAGCTTGCGCTAAGGGAGGCAGCTAAAAGCGGAATCATCTCTTATGTGCCGGGAGATTCAACTTTTGAGATATTGAAAAGTGATGCTTTGAATGAGAAGCAGAAAAAAGCGCTTGATTTCATTTCAGCCTTTCTTGAAAAGAATGGCTCTACCGGTGTGCAGCAGGTTCTTGATGCTGCTGTCTTTGAGCTTCTTAAGTATATTGCTGTGTTCCCCGGGGGTGTCAATAATCTGGTTGATAGCAAGGGTAACGTGCTTCCTGATTGTTTTCTTATGCCTCCGAAAACTACTGCAAAGGATTTTGCCTATGCGCTTCATACTGACTTTGGAAAGCATTTTCTTTATGCTATGGATGTTCGGACCAAGAGAAGGATTTCCGGGGATCAGGAACTAAAGCACAGGGATGTTGTTGAGATCATCAGTGCTGCTAAGTAGTTTTATTAAAGTGCAACATCTATAGGGTCAAAGAAATAGCAGTTATTTTCATCGAAGTAGCCGCAGTGGAATTTGTCAAGTGGAATGCCTGAGCGTATCGAGAGCATGAGCGCGTAAAAGTATGTTTGTGTTGTTGCGTATTTTTCTTTTACTGCTTTTGGCTTATAGTCAAGTATCTGGATTTTGTTGTTGAGGATTTTTAGTACATCAATGTGACCTGAGAGTGCGCCGTCCTCATTAAAGATATTTGAGAAGCGGGGATGTTCGCATGGGTCGAGCCATATAGGGGTCTCGACAGATATTGTGTCATGATCGTTTTCAAGCATGTAGACCTCTACTTTTGAGTGGGCTGTCTTGAAGCGATCCATTGTTTCAAGTGCTGTCACAGTCTGCTGGCAGAGTATGTTTTCATTGTCTTCTGTGAGTTGGATGCTGACCGGGAATTTCAGTGCAGATGAGCGCGGACCTGTTATGAATTTTTCATCGGGACATGTTTCAAATACGCGATGTAGGTATGATTTCAGTTGTGAGAAGCCGTTGTTGCATGTGTTTTCCATGTGCGCGACATTTATCCTGTAATGATAAAACCAACCGTGCTTGAATGAGGTTTGAACTATCTGGTTCAGAAGCAATGTCATTGTCTTTATCTCCACTTTTTTTTCCTTGATAAATTTTTGGTTGAAGGGGTTAATATAGTTTGCTGTGGTTCTATGGAGAATATTGTTTGTAGTTTCAGAATTGGAATGATTTTGCGATAGCTATAAAAGGTTGTCTGCGCGACTAAATAATCGCAGAATATGAGGTGTTATGATATGGCTTATGGTGCGCGAAATACTGACAAAATACTCTTTGATGCGGGTATGGAAGCATTTAAGGGTGGAGATTATTCTAGTGCGTGTAGTAATTTTCAAGAATTATATGAAAATTCAATGGGATCAGATAGATGCCAAGAAGAGTTGTTCAATGAATATGGTCTTGGTGGAATTATTAAGGAAATGTCTCCCGGTTCCTTGCTTGCAGGATCATACGCATTGTTGGCTGCTGCTACGAAAGCTGCATAAGTGTGCGGGGGTGAATCTGTAAGGGTATCAGAAGGCATGGTAACTGCCGCAGGATATATCGTTTCTGCTGATTTGCTTGCTACGCGGTTATCTGGCATTGTTGAGGAGCAGTTGGAGATGAATTGTGAATGTAAGTCATCTGATGGCACTCTCTGGATAGATCGTAGTGTTGTTGATCATTTTTACGATGAATGGGAGGGGATATTTAATAGATATTTTGAACCAGAGAGTTGATTCTGTTTATTTTTGTGGTTCTGATTCCTGATTCGTTCTATCGGCAGGCACCTATACCAACAGACTTATAAAGCAAATTTATTAATTGTATTGCCATGATGCAGGATTCTTTTGTGCGCAAATACGAGAACCTGTTTCCCCATAAGGTCATGAGGCCTGCACAGGTTGACTTTATGGAGAAGGTAGATGAGGCCATTAAGGGGGAAAAATGTCTTATTGCGCATGCGCCGACAGGTATCGGCAAGACATGTGCTGCGCTTGTGCCTGCAGTCTATGAAAGTGTTGAGAGTGGAAAGAAGGTTATATTTTTGACGCCGCGCCACGCGCAGCATAAGATTGTCATTGAGACATTGCGGGACATGAAGAAGAAATCCGGGGTGAATATCAAGGTTACGGATCTTATCGGCAGGAAGTGGCTTTGCAACCTGCCTGAGTCTGAGACTATGTACTCTGCTGATTTTCGGGAGTATTGCTCTGTTCTTCGCAAAGAGAAACGTTGTGAGTTTCACAACAGGACTTATTCTGATACTATGGCGCTGACAGACCAGGCTATAAAGGTCATTGAGGAAATTGATGGTGCAATAATGCATTCAGAGGATGCTAAGGCGCTTTGCACAAATGTATGCCCTTATGCTATTTTTCTTGAGAGAGCGAGAAAATCCAATGTGATTATTGCTGATTATTTTCATATGTTTCACCCGACTATGTATAAGGCATTTCTTGCAAAGATCGGGGCAAAGCTTGAAGATGTTATTCTTATTGTTGATGAGGCGCATAATCTGCCTATGAGGGTGCGTTCGCTTCTTTCAATCCAGTTGTCTGACAGGCAGGTTTCAGGAGCAGTCAAGGAAGCGAATGAGATAGGTGAGGATGAACTTGCGAAGGATCTGGAGTTTGTTTACACGAAGCTGAGTGATAAGGCGCGAAAGAGGCTTCAGGGTGTGAATGAAAAAGTCATTGATATTAGCGATGTTTGCGATGCTATTGAGGAGACTTCAGATTATGGTTTTTTTGTTGAGGAGCTTGAGAGGGTTGCGAAGATTGTGAGAGCTGAGAAGAAGAGGTCTTATCTTGGAGGGATTGCATCGTTTCTTGACCGATGGAAAGAGAAGGGTAAGGAATATGTTAGGATACTTAAGAAAGTGCCTTCAAAGAGGAGAGGTTACATATATCTTTATACGCATGAATGTCTTGATCCGGCAATAGCGACACGGAGTATACTTAATGGGGCTCATTCGTCAATACTTATGTCCGGGACTCTTCTTCCGCTTGAGATGTATAAGAATGTTTTAGGAGTGGATGAGTCTATTGAACTGAAAATGGATTCGCCTTTCCCAAGGTCCAATAAGCTGTCTCTTGTTATCAGGAATGTCACCACCAAATATAGTATGCGCTCTAAAAAGGAGTCTGTAAAGATTGCGAATTATCTTGTCCAGATCATCAATTATACTAAGGGGAATGTTGGTGTGTTTTTCCCGTCTTATTCTATGAGGGATGAGATATATGACATTCTTGCAGGAGACATTAACAAGCAGGCGCTTCTGGAGAGACAGAATATGACTAAAGAGGAAAAGTACGGGCTTCTGGGTGAGTTTGTGAGACTGAAGAATGTTGGTGCTGCGCTTTTTGCGGTTGTCGGCGCTAATTTTTCTGAAGGTGTGAGTTTTGACGGCAGGATTATGAATGCATCTGTTCTTGTTGGGCTGCCTTTGCAGAGACCGGATATACTGACTGAGAATCTGATCAGTTATTATGATGAGAAGTTCAGGAAGGGGTGGGAGTACGGGTATGTGAATCCGTCTATGAATCGGGCGGTGCAGGCAGCGGGAAGATGTATCCGCTCAGAGAATGAAAGGGGACTGATAGTGTTTATGGATGGGAGGTACCTGTGGCCAAACTATAAGAAGGTCATCCCGAAAGATTATGAGTTTGTTGTTTCACAGGATCTTGAAAAGGAGATTTGCGGGTTTTTTGTGGATAAGGGATCGCTCGGGGCTTATTCACAAAAATAATGGCTGTTATTTTTTTACATCTTTATTCTTTTTCTCTTGTTCACTTTTGTGCATTTGAATCATGTTATCGATTGCAACATATGCACCTGCACCAAATATATCTCTGGCTAATTCTTTTTTGGACATCTGCTTTAATTCCTGTTTTTTTGTCAATCCATAACTGGGGAAATATTTCTTCAACTATTGAGTCCGTTAGTACTTCAGGCAACACTTCATTTAGCTTTTCTGGAGGCAAATCTATATGAATTTTGCTTTTTTCTATATCTGACCAATTGTCTTTTAGCTTTTCGAAACATTCAAAGCATGAATGTTTTTCCGTATTTACCATGTCTCTAGGGCATTCTATCTCTTTTCCGCAAAAACTACAGTTGACCTTTAACATTTGTTCTTTCATCATGATTTTGAGTTGGAAATACTCTATATATTGTGCATTTCTGTTATTCCTGGGTGAGTCTGATACCCCACATGTTGCTGCAAACATAATTCACTCTGGAATACTAAAAATCGCCGTCTCGGAAATCCGCGTAATACTCCCACAACTTGCTGCGATCTGGATACAGTCAAAGCCAGATATTATTGTATGACTTTGTCGCATACGTCACTTGGTGCAGTATTTTCCGTGAGTATAATTGATTTCAGGCGATTTTTGATTGCATATTAATCATATTCCAACAATCAAAAAGCTTGGAATCTTCCAATTTCACAGATGTTCCACGATTTTTTTTATTTGGCGCTATATTACGCGCTTTTTTTGCTCTTTGATTTTTGGGTCGCTTTCATCCCAGATTTTGCTGCACCCGGAACACACATAGCCGCCGTACATGTTTAGGTGCGACATGTATTTCATCTTATCTGAGCCACAATCAGGGCAGCGGATTTTGTTTTCTTTTCTGATCCTGTCTAGCAGGGAGTCGTATGCCATGATATTTACTGAACCAGTAACTTTTTATGGTTTCGGGGTTTTTAGGCCATTATATGGAGTTAAGCGACATACGAGCTACGGGCTTCATCTACAAATTTATTTATATAAGATCTAACAAATGATTATTATGACTTTAAAAGAATTTTTTAAA
>QMVA01000031.1 GCA_003660865.1 Candidatus Nanohalarchaeota archaeon
AGTCGTCAGTATGCAGATGAAATCAAAAACATTATTTTAAAAAAACCAACACCCACATACATAGTATGAGTAGTAACACAAAAATTCTCGGAATACCCGTAAGCGCCCAAAACACCGCATTTAATTTACTCAAAGGACTAGGAATAGAAACAGAATACATTGACCCTTTGTTCATGAATACAGTCACAGATAGCATCCTGGAAATCGAAGAAAAAGCATCCAAAAAAGGAAAAAGCAAAGAATACCTCAACGGGGAATACAACAACACAATCAATAATCAAGTAACAGAAGACATGAAAGAAGTAGCTCTAATCTACGGCAATGACCTGAAAAACGCAACATATTTCTGCCTCTCAGCATGCGACGCAGACCACCTGTCCCTAAAAAGCATATCCAAATACCTATCCGAAAACTACCCAAACAAACCACAAATACTCGGCGGACCCATAGCACGAGAAGGAACTATGCCTTTTCTCAAAAACAACAACATAAATTACCTAAACACAGGCGGCATGTCATCACTTATCGAATTTCTAAACGGAAATAAAAACGCACACGGACTCTACACAAAAAAGGAAAGCGAATTCTACGGCAACGGAACCGGAACCCTGCCAAAAATAGATGAAAACATCCTGATACGCGGAGGCATTGTCGACTCCGGTGAAGAAATCATACTTGAAGAAACAGCAGAAGACAATATCCTCCATACCGGAGACACCACCATATCCGCCAGTATTTTTACCTTAAGTACATGCTCCAACAACTGTGATTACTGCTCCACCCCAAAACAAGCCCGTATCCCGGAAGATGTCTACATAAAAGCCATCAATCGCATCAAGCAGGATGAAAAGAAAATAACCCTCCGATTTTACGACGATAATCCCCTAACAAATCCACTACCCTACATGGAAATTATCAACCATGCCTGCCAGAATTTCGAAACAGTAAACATCAACAACCTATATATTGACCCAACAGCACTATCACAATCATACAATGCGCGAAAATTCATAAAAAAACTAATAAACAACGCAAAAATAGAAAGCATAACTCCAACATTCGGCAGGGAATGCTGCGACGAAAAAATAACCATACATCTGGGAAGAAACTACAAGAACAACCCACGAACGCAA
This sequence comes from Candidatus Nanohalarchaeota archaeon, assembly GCA_003660865.1. Classification (GTDB taxonomy): domain Archaea; phylum EX4484-52; class EX4484-52; order EX4484-52; family B79-G9; genus B79-G9. The sequence goes on from QMVA01000031.1 coordinate 1,134, forward strand.
GAAATACTCGACAAAGAACGCGAAATCATAATAGAATTCATCCAAAACGATAAGGTAGAGTATGGATTAATCGGATATATACTGGCTCCGGAAGAGACCCCTGAAACAATCGAAAACCGGCTCAACGAAATATCAACACTTTCATCATGCAACGAAAACATAGAAACGATGACACAAACACTAAAAGCCAACATAGGCACCAGAACATACGAAAAATACAAACATCTAATAATCAGCCCATTCCCCGGCAGAGACATAAGCAACATCGATGCGCCACACTTCAGAGTATTTGAAAGAAGTTCGTTCAAACACGAAAACAGCCCAAATACTCTTTATTCAAAAGCACTGGAAAAAACAGCAGACATTCTCGCCTCTCAAAACTAGACATTCACACACCAAATAATCAACCACATCAATCAAAGAAAACAACAAATCAATCAGCAAAAAAACAAATATATAAACTCTGACCCCCACATATTTACTAAACACAAACCAGTGACAAACGCAATGAAAAATCATAGGATATTGGCAAAAATTGGTGAATCCTAAGCTTTTTAATTGATTGATACAATTTGTGATACAATGAAAAAAGACGAAAAGCTCATATTCGAAACCCTAAACGAAATACTAGCCCAAACCACAAGAATGGACAAAGCCCTCGACCACCTCGAAATAAAAATAGACAAACTCCCAAAAACATAAAAACAAGCATCCCAGCACTTGAACAAAACAGACAAGTGACCTAAACCGCACCAGAACAAAACAGGTCTGTGACCTAAACCGATAGTAAGACAACACAGGTGTGTGCTTGAACGAAGTGAAACGCACTTAATGATCAACCTTTTATAAGGTTGAAGCGAAGCTTTACGGTCGCTCTGATCGCCAGCCTTTCTGAAGGCTGAAGGTGAACAACATGCAAGACCTAAAACAATCCGGACTGGACATAAAATACGACCCCGAAACCAAAACAATGCTACTCGAAGGAACAAAAATAACCCCATCAATTCGGAAACTCAAAGACATAAGCGATGTTATATACGACAAAAAATGGCTCGGCAACGCCAACCGCGAAAAAGAGCTATACTACATGTTCCGCGACATATCAAAAAAAGAACACAGAAAAACAATAGAAAAAAACAACCTGAGATACGACATAACAGTCATCCCCTCAAACACACTTGGCCATGAATACATAAAAACCGCAGGCCACAACCACCCCATAGTCCCGGACACAAACATAACCTACACAGAACTATACGAAGTAATAAAAGGCGAAGGCCTCTACCTCCTCCAGAAAACAAAAAAGAACAAACTCATCGACGCATACTTCATAAAAGCAAAAGCAGGCGACAAAATAATAATCCCACCCGGCTACGCCCACATCACAATCAACACCACAGAAGAAACGCTAATAATGGCAAACTGGGTAGCCAGAAACTTCACATCCGAATACGACAGCATAAAAACCCTAAAAGGCGGCGCCTACTACATAACAACAGAAAAAACAATCAAAAACGAAAACTACAACAACAAATCAAACACAATAAAATTCAAAACCCCTGACAAGCGCGAACTACTGCGCCTCGGGAAAAAAGAGCCAATATACAACATGATAAAAAACCCGCTCACCCTGAAATTCCTCACAGAACCCCAGAACCACCACAGACTATTTGACTACGTTCAGGAAAAGCCATCAACAAAAACACAGATACCTAATAATTCTCAAGATCAGAAATCAGTCCCGTCCTCTTCTTCCCCGAAGAAACAAACAACCTCCGCTCAAGTTCATCAAGCCTCTTTGCAATAGCCTCCTGCTTCTTATAAATCTCAAGCATCCCAAGCCACAACTGAATCATCTGCGGGTCATCAGTCCCCTTGTAAACATGCTCATACTTCGAAACCTGCGCAAGCAGCGCATTAAACTTAACAGAATTATCAACATCAAGCTTAGCCCTCCAGTCAAACTTTGGTTTAGCCATAACCCAAACTTAAACACAAAACTATAAAAAACTTAAGAGCATCCCAAAAACATCAAAAACTGTCACCACCCCAACTTAGTCTCACAACATAAATAAACTTATAAAATTTCCAAAAAATAAAACACCATGGAAAACAAAACATTCATCGAAATAGAATACATAGGAAGAATAGCAGAAACAAAAGAAGTCTTCGACCTAACAGACGAAAAAACCGCAAAAGAAAACAACATCTACAACCCAAACACAAGATACGGCCCAACAACAATCATCATCGGCGAAAACATGATCCTCAAAAGCCTCGAAGACCGGCTCAAAAAAATGAAGCCAAAAGAGACCAAAAAAATCACACTAACCCCACAAGAAGCCTTCGGCAAAAGAGAACCAAAACTCCTGAAAATATACTCACTTGCATTCTTCAGGAAACAAAAAATAACCCCCATCCTGGGCCAGTACATAACACTCGGCGACAACATCCAGGGAAAAGTACTATCAGTATCCGCAGGCCGTGTAAAAATAGACTTCAACCACCAGCTCTCAGGCAAAACACTAGAGTACGAAATCACCCTAAACAAAATAATCACAGGCCAGAAAGAAAAAATAACAAGCCTGCTCGAAAGAACACTGGGATTTAACAAAAAAGACATACAAGTCACATCAACCAAAGAAAAAACAACAATCACACTGCCAACCCCAAAAGAACTCCCAAAAGAAGCCAAATCAAAAATCGCAGAAATAATCAAAAAACACATAAAAGACCTAAAAGAAATCGAGATATTGAATAAAACCCCGGAAGTTGCCAACACAAAAAAGTAACAAAAAAGGAAACACTTAAAAAACTATCACCCCACTTTATAATTACCGCAACTATTTCATGGTGGCAAACACACATGAACACATCATAATAAAATGCGAGGGATAACTATGGACAAAATCATAAAAAACGTGCTGGAAGAATCAGGAATGAACGCAGGAACAAAGCAGGAACTACCTGAAAAACACCACAAGATAGACGACAACCTTAAAAATATACTCAAAAAGCGAAAAGCTGAAATAGTAGTAGTTGGCTGCGGAGGCGCAGGCAACAACACAATCGCAAGACTCATGCAGGTCGGCATCGAAGGCGCAAAAACAGTCGCCGTAAACACCGACGCACAGGACCTTCTATACACAGACGCAGACGAAAAGATACTCATCGGAAAAGACATCACAGAAGGACTGGGATCAGGCGCAAACCCAAAACTTGGCGAAGCAGCAGCAAAAGAATCCAAAGAAACCGTCAAAAAAGCACTTGAAGGCGCAGATATGGTCTTCGTAACATGCGGTCTTGGCGGCGGAACCGGAACAGGCTCAGCACCGATAATCTCAGAAATATCCAAGAAAATAGGCGCACTAACAGTAGCCATCGTAACACTCCCCTTCGCAATGGAAGGCAACCACCGCGCAAACAACGCAAAAATCGGCCTCGAGAAACTGGAAGAAGTTGTAGACACCCTCATAATCATCCCAAACGACAAACTGATCGAGATGGTACCTGACGTATCAATCAACACAGCATTCAAAGTAGCAGACGAGATACTCGTAAACGCAGTAAAAGGTATTGCAGAACTCGTAACAAAGCCAGGTCTCATCAACCTTGACTTCGCAGACATCCGTGCAGTCATGGGTGAAGGCGGCATGGCAATGATCGGAATGGGCCAAAGCGACACTGAAAACCGCGCATATGAAGCAGTCCAGAAAGCGCTCACAAACCCTCTGCTCGAAGTAGACATCGACGGTGCAAGCGGCGCACTCATAAACGTATCCGGCGGCGGCGACCTGACCCTGAAAGAAGCAAAGGAAGTCGTAAACACAGTCACCACAAGACTATCACCGGACGCGAAAATAATCTGGGGTGCAATGGTCCAGCGCGAACTAGGCGACTCAATCCGTGTACTCGTAATAGTAACTGGAGTAGAATCGCCGCAGATATACAGCTCAGACCACACATTCAAAACCGAACAGAAAAAAGATATCGAGCAAAGACTGGGCATCGACTTCATTTAAACTCCAAAACACTCCAGCAGTAATTCACTGGTGGAACCGCTTTTTTTCTTATCTTTCCTTTCATCTAAAACATGGAATCATTTTTTATACTTCTGCACACAATAAAGACACATCAAACAACAGTATCAAAAAACAGATGATAATATGCCAAGCGAAGAACTTCAAGCCCAAAGAATTGAAACAGCAACATCAGAACAAGCATATAATCCAACAGACATAGACAACAGTAGCACAGCAGAAAATCCAGATAATACTATTTACACACCAAAGACACAACCTGACGACACATCATCAAATATCTACAACACCATCATAAAAAAAGAAGAAACAGAATGGAACATTGAACCACCTATCACCACACCACAAATAAACTTAACCACATCACCCGACAAAACAGTAGCAGACACAGAAACATACCCAACCCCACAACCACAATACACAGGAACACTCACCACACCAAAAACGCAAGAAAGCTTACTCGTTATTTACCAACAAAGAAATCCACAAATTGCAACAGTCGGCGGACCAGCACCACACAACTCACTTGATGAAATATACAAATCACTCATGAATGCACATGAAATAGACACAGAATACCTGGAAAAAGCAGAAGTAAGCCTGCTCGACACAATAGAATACCTTATAAACACAGACGAAAAAGACACAGAAATATACGCACTCAAACTTACAGAAGAAATATACAAAGATACAATCTCTTCCGAACCAGAATACGAAGAAACCACAAGAACAATAAACGCATATCTGGACTTCCTAAAAGATGCAGGAGTACTTGAAGCAGGAGAATTCAAAAAAGTTTACGACGACGGCAAAACAGAGTTAATGGAACACACATACACAATAAACCAGAATATGCTAAATATTCTAAATACCACATACAAAAGCGCACAGGAAAAAGGACTAAGCGAGTTAGGCGCAACAGAATCAAACGAACTATTCATAGATTACCTCGAAAACAACCTGAACGAAATTAATCGCGACTGGCTAACAGCACACACATAAAACACACCCACATTTCCAAAACTCCGAAGGGTCATAGGAATTTTTCCATGAAAATGAGCTTTTTGTGATGCAGCAAAGCAGACATTTCATAAGACAAAACGCACACCTCGAACCCTATCTGCACAGGAAATGTGGGTTGTTGGATTCCTATGTCATCATGGAAAAATTATTCATACCCACCCCGAACAAACCTTTATAAAAATAACCCATAATAAATAAAGATATACACCCGCAGGAACTGCCCGCAAACACTACCTTTGGTAGTAGGGGCTGATTCTAAAACAAAAACGTAAAAGTTTCAAAAAAAAAGCACACCGTGAAACCAATGAAACTAAACTTAAAAAGTAAGATACAGGAACACATGCGCGTCCTGAAAATCACAAAAAAGCCGGCAATAAAAGAATACACAGCAGCAATCAAAATCACAGGACTCGGCATACTCCTAATTGGAGGCATAGGCCTCATAGTATTCATGATAGCCAAAATCACAGGATACATCCCAAGCGCAGCATAATTAAAGGTGCATAAAATGCCAATATACACACTAAGAACAACCGTCGGACGCGAGCGAACAGTACTTGACTCACTCGATGCGAAACTGACAAACAACAGCAAAGGCATCAAATCAATGCTAAGCCCGGCAGAACTCAAAGGCTACATCTTCATAGAAGGCTCAGAAGAAGACATCCGCAAAGCCACACAAGGCGTCCCGCACATCAAAGGCCTAATAAACAAGCCAATAAAGATTGAAGAACTCTCAAACTTCTTCTCACAGGAAGTAAAAGAAATCACAATCAAGGAAGGCGACGTCGTCGAAGTTGTCGGCGGTCCTTTCAAACGGGAAAAAGCAAAAATCGTAAGAATAGACGAAGCAAAAAGAGAAGCCAAGATAGAACTCGTAGAATCCGCAGTACCAATACCAATCACAATCAAACTTGACCTCTTAAAATCCACACGCGAAATCTAAAGGTAATCAAAATGGCAAAAACAACAATAGAATCAATAGTTGACGGCGGCAAAGCATCCGCAGGCCCGCCATTAGGCCCGGCACTCGGTCCAATGAGCGTAAACATAAAATCAGTCATAGACGCAATCAACGAAAAAACCAAAGACTTCGCAGGCATGAAAGTTCCCACAAAAGTCATAATAGACACAGGCACAAAAGAATTCAAAATCGAAATCGGCAGCCCCGCAGTCTCCCAACTCATAAAAAAAGAAGCCAAACTCAAGAAACTCGCAGGCAAAGCAGGAGAAGAACACGTAGCAGACCTGAAAATTGAGCAGATAATCAAGATCGCAAAAATGAAAGAAGACACACTGCCAGCAAAAACAAGAAAAGACGCAGTAAAAACCGTAATAGGCACATGCCTCTCATGCGGCGTACTGGTCGAAGAAAAAGACCCCCGCCAAGCAATCAAAGAAGTTAACGAAGGCAAATACGAAGAAAAAATCAAAAGCGGCAAAACCGAACTGACAGAAGAAGAACTCAAACAACTCGAACAGGAAAAAATCAGGCTAAAACAGGAACTGGAAGAAAGAAGACAGGAATACGAAACCAAAACCAAACAGATAATCGGCGAAATGAAAGGAAAAGACAGAAAAGACATAGAAACAAAACTAAAAGAAGCAGAAATACCAGAAGAAATAATCAAGACAATACTACCTGACGAAGAAGAATCAAAAGAAGACAAGAAAGACGAAGGTGCATCCAAGTGAACGACGGCGACCTCGAAAAGATAATAAAAGAAGCCAAAGAAAAAGGCAAAAAGAGGAACTTCACACAATCAATAGACCTCGCCATAAACACCAAACAGATTGACCTGAAAAAACCCGAGAACAAATTCACAGAAGAGATACCCCTGCCAAAAGGTCGCGGAAAGGACCTGAAAATCGCAGTAATAGGTGACAGTCTCGTAGTCAAATCAAAAGGAATCGCAGACGGCCTGATAAACGAAAAAGCCCTGACAAAACTTGAAAAAGACAAAAAAGAACTCAAAAAAGCAATGAATGAATACGACTTTTTCATAGCAGAAGCCCCATTCATGCTAAGAATAGGTAAAAGCCTGGGCAAATTCATGGCCCCAAGAGGCAAAATGCCAAAGCCACTACCGCCGCAGGCTGACCCAGCACCCCTCATAGCCCGCCTAAAAAATACAACAAGAGCATCACTAAAAGGAAACTCCGCAATCCACTGCTCAATTGGCACAGAAAAAATGCCTGAAGAAGACATCATATCAAACTTCCACGCAGTAATGCAGGCAATAGAAAAAAAATTCCCATCAGGCAAAAACAACATCAAATCAGTATACATAAAAACAACAATGGGACCAGTAATAAAAATCAACTACTAGGTGCGCCAAATGGTACAGGAATGGAAACTCAAAAAAGTCAAAGAACTCACAGAAGAGATAGAAAAATCCCCTGTAGTCGGCATGCTCGACCTTGACGGCCTTGGCGCAGCACAGCTCCAGCAGATGAGAAAAGACACAAGAGACAGCGCAAAAATAATAGTAACAAAAAAAACAGTAATCACACGGGCAATTGACAACTCGAAAAAAGAAAACATAAAAGACCTCAACAACCAAAAATCCCACATACCGGCCCTGATAATCTCAAAAGACAACGCATTCAAGCTCTACAAGCGGATCGATAACTCAAAATCAGAAGCTTACGCAAAAGCAGGAAACATAGCCCCAATGGACATAACAGTCCCCGCAGGCGAAACAAACCTGCCCCCAGGTCCCGTAATAAGCGACCTTCAGAAAGCCGGCCTGAAAGCAATGATAAAGGGCAACAAAATAGCAATCAGAGAAGACTCCCTATTAGTAAAAGAAGGCGAAGAAATATCCGAAATAAAAGCAAATGTCATGATGAAACTTGACATAAAGCCAATGGAAGTCGGCCTGAACATACTCGCAGTCCACGAAGAAAACATGGTATTTAGCAAAGAGACACTCGCAATAGACACAGAGCAATACATCACAGACCTGCAGACCGCATACACCCAAGGCTTCAACCTCGCATACAATGCAGACATATTCATAAAAGAGATCATGCCACAAAAGATACAGGAAGCACAAAGAAACGCAATGAATCTCGCAATAAACGCAGAAATCGCAAACAAAGAAACAATAACACCAATCATCCAAAAATCAAACAGTGAAATGCAATCACTGGCATCACAACTGCCCAAAGACGCAAGAGGCAGCGCAACCATAATCCAACAAAATACAGCACCAGCAGAACAACCAAAACAGGAACCGGAAAAGAAAGAAGAAGAAAAACCAAAATCCGACGAAGAAGCAGCATCAGGACTAGGCGCCCTCTTCGGATAGATTAATATTCAAACAAAGCAAACAAGTGACCTAAAAGTCACACAATCGCGTGCTTGAGCGAACCCATAACAAACAATACATGTGTGCGCTTGAGCACAGCGAAACGCACTTGATGATCAACCTTTCAGAAGGTTGCGAAAGACGCTTAATAGCCAGCCTTTTACAAGGCTGTCGGAGGAGAACAACATGGAATACATATACAGCGCAATGTTGCTAAACGCAGCAGGCCAGAAGATAGACGAAGCTTCCGTAAAAAAAGTAATGACCGCATCAGGCGCAAAAGCCGACGAATCAAGAATCAAAGCACTAGTCGCAGCACTTGACGGCGTAAACATCGAAGAAGCAATCGCAAAAGCAGCAGTAGCACCACAAGCAGCTGCAGCGGCCCCAGCAGCAGAAGCAGCACCAAAAGAAGAAAAGAAAGAGAAACCAGAAGAAAAAGAAAAAACAGACGAAGAAGCAGCATCTGGTTTGGGCGCACTATTCGGATAAAGATACTTAAAAGACATGTGGATAAAGGCAAAA
>QMVA01000032.1 GCA_003660865.1 Candidatus Nanohalarchaeota archaeon
ATGAAAATACTGCAAACTCCTGTCCGCTTTAAGCCATACATTGGCGGCGTAGAAAATTATGTATATGAACTATCAAAACAGCTAGTCAGACAAGGCCATGAAGTAAAAGTAATCTGCGCCAATGAACCACTATCAAAAGCGCAAGAGCAGATTGAAGGTGTTGAGGTCAACAGGCTGAAATACTTTGGAAAAATTGCAAATACAAATATAACTCCACTTTTACCTGTGAAACTTTTATCTGAAGAGTTTGATGTTATACATACGCATCTGCCGACGCCGTGGAGCGCTGAGTGGAGCGCCGTAATATCTGTTTTGAGAAGGAAAAAACTGGTTGTCACTTATCATAATGATATTGCAGGGCGCGGGATTTCAAAATATATCGCTAAATTCTATAACATGACAATGCTGAAGTTCATCATGGGAAGGGCACATAAAATTATCATTACCCAGCCAAAATATCTTGATTATTCACCGTATCTTAAGAAATATAATGACAAGATTGTTGTCATTCCTGTTGGTGTTGACACTAAGAGATTCAAGCCTATGAAGGTCAAAAAAGAGCCGCATACGGTTGGATTTCTTTCAGTCCTTGATGAGTACCACAGGTACAAAGGTCTTGACTATCTGCTTAAAGCAGTTGTGCCTGCAAAAGAAAAGATGCCGGATATAAAACTAATGATCGGTGGAAGCGGCGCACTGCTTAGGGAATATAAAAAAATGGCGAAATATCTTGGAATTGAAGATAATGTAAAATTTTTGGGTTTTATCCCTGATAAAAAGCTAGTAGAGTTTTACAATAAACTGGATGTATTTGTTTTGCCTTCTACTTCTTCAGAGCAGGAAGGGTTCGGGATTGTTGCGCTTGAAGCCCTTGCCTGCGGTACTCCGGTGATAATGACGGATATCATGGGTATTTCAAGAGAAATAAAGAAAAATTCCGCGGGAATTGTAATAAAACCGAAGGATGAACGCGAACTTGCGAAGATGCTGGTAAAATTACTCTCAAAAAAAAGCAAAACAATAAGAGATATTTCCAATCCTGCTTTGAAATATTCATGGTGCAATATCTCTACAAAGATACACGATGTATATGGTTGAGGGGGTGTATGATGTGAATAAACAGCGTAATATTGCAATAATGATGATTTTAATCTTTGCCTGCGCATTACAATATTTCAGCAACGCGGGGACACTATACTCCCCGGGTTCCTATAATTTCCAGCGCATCCTGGCAGGAAAACAGGTTATTGACCCGGATTTTAACCTGTTGAAGTACGATAACATCTATGCAAAGAATGCCCAAAACGCAATCAATTCTAAAAGTGTAAATCCAATGTATTTGAGTGCATCATTTATTGGGGTATATGATAATTCAATGATGCGTTGTATTCTTTTGGTCATGTCTGTAATGTCTATAATCATTCTTTTTCATAAGCTGTTCTCTTCTTATGGTGCCGGAATATTTGCCGCAATTGTATTTTTGTCCAATTCAACATTTTTGATAGTCGAATCGTACATATTTTATTTTTATATGTCGCTGTTCTTACTCATAAGCTTCATTGAAAATAGAAATGTTCTCTCACTGGCACTTATATTCCCGTTATTATTGGCAAGTTATTTTACTCATACGTCCTCATTCTTTGCAATTTTTGTAATACTTATCGGTACCTGCATGAGTTATTTAGTTCTTAATGTATTTAATCGCAGTACTGATAAAAAACATCTCTTAATGACTGCTGCAATCATATCACTAATTGCATTGGTCTCTTCATTTATTGTTTCGCAGACAAGTGGATATTTCATAAATGACTTCACCAAAAATTTTCCAAAAGCCATAGAACGCGCTGTTTTTTATGTATCATCCTATGAAATGGGCACATATTTCTATCTTTATATTATTGAAAAAATTATTTTAATCCCCCTAGCGTTTGTATTTGTATGTGCGCGGTTGAAAGAGTTATATCTAAATAAGCCAGATATAAAGGATAAATTCGTATTATCATTCTTTTTCAGCTTTATTCCATTATCTGTTTTGTTTGGATTCACTAATGTGCTTGCCCGGACATTTGACTATATGCTGCCACTGCTTGGAGCATTAACATTTTATGAGCTCCGCAGATGTAAATTAAGCATTAGAATGCGGGACACAGTAATAGTGTCACTGATCACATTATTTATCTTGCTTTCGGTATTTCATTTCGATATTCCGCCAAGAAGCATGGAAAAGTATGATGATGCCACAATATCCGGCCTGCAATTCGCAGTGCAATCGGATAATGTTTTTACAGATACTTTTTTAGCAAATGTCTTTTTATCACATCTGGACTATTATACTGTAGACGGGCTGGACTATAGTGAGATGAATAAAGTAAACTCTGTATATTATGGTCAAGATGAAAATATGGTGTATGATGCATTTAGAGATAAGAACATCAATGAGTTCATAATCTCAAAACATACACTGACCCGCGGATTAGATATCCTGAATGCGCCCCATTTTCTACACCCAGTATCTTCTGTGTCAAAATACGATTCAATGAGATTTCTTGATAGGGTCTACTCAAATGAAATGATATGGATATGGGAATTTAATGAGATGTAAATCATGGCACGTGAATGACCTGTGTTTCCAATACCCGGAATTGGCATGATCCCTGAGACAAATAACTACATGCTGATCATTATCATGAAGACCTTGGTTATAATGCAAATAAGTCAATGCCATTAATAGCGCATACCATTCACAACGAAATCTAAGTTTTTCACCTCTTTTAATATCCCCTCATCCTGTTCAATATTGATTTTCATTTTCTTTGATTTAATATCAAAAACGCAAAACACAAATTGATTAATCATGTCTTTTGGCAATTCAATTTCATGTTTCAGAATATTTACATATCCATACTCATCATCAGTACCTTTTTCGTTCTTTCTTCTTACAATTCTCAACCAGTAAATATGATTGGCTCTAAAACCCTTAACGTTCTTATTATCAAAATCGACATCCTTGAAATCATCTATGTGCTTAATTTCATCTTCCTTGATTACCGGATTATTTGAAATCAACTTGGAATACTTTTCATATTCAATATTGAAACCCTTTATCTTGACGTCTATTTCGTCTTCATCAGTAAATTGTAGCTTATTCCAGAATTTTTTTGAAAATACACTATTATGTCCTTCTACCTCTCCATTATCCCATGGACTTCTCGGAGCAACATACAACGGAGAAACACCCAGATTGAGCAGGAAATAAGTAAGCTTGCCAACACACATTTCATGCGACAAATTGGCACCAAAAGCAGAATCATTATCCACTTTTAATACCTCAGGAATCATGTGTGTTTCCCATACCTCTTTCAATATCCTTATTGTCTCTTCAGTAGTTTGGCCTTCAATTCTCTCTGTCAGACCTACCTTTTTAGGGCGAATGTATTTGCACGACAGGAAATTAATCCTGTCACTTGATTCCTTGAGATATTTCAGTCCAATAAAATCTATACTCATCATACTCTTTCCAAGTTTACGGATAGTGTGTTGTGGATAGTTCATATATTTACTCCTCCCTTTCTCTTTTTTTCCAAAGCTTTTTGTCATTCCTGCATCTTTCAGCACTCTGCCTACAAATGATTCTGATACTTTCTTGCCTGTCTGCTTTTCATAGTTGTTTTGGACAACCAGAGATCCGACAAAATAACTGCCTTCTTTTTCTAAGTTTGTTCTGATTTTTATAATTTTACTTTTTGCATCGCGTGTGTATTTTCTTGGTTTTCCTTTTTTCCAACCACGATTATCTGTTGAGAGTTCACTCGCGTCCATTTTTATCCATTTATTGACGTTATCTCTTCCAGCAACTAAATTTCTGGCTATTTTTCTGCTAGACCACCCTTTTCGGTGTAATTCTCTCGCTTTTTTTCGTTTTTCAACTATCAATATTTTTTTCATGCTCATCTAAAACCACCCGTATAGCTTATATGTTGGATGGCATTAATATATTTGCATCATAACCTTTCTTAGAGGTATTATACATCAATACACACATCAATACGTGATACAACCCGTTCTCTTTCAAAGACTCACCCACACCTTAATCTATACATTGAAATATATGTTTTAAGTCCCTTAGTTTAGATACTCTGAATTATTATCTTTATAAAGCTATTTTGTTCCATCAATTGTTTTATTTGCGCGTGGTGACGCCTCATTTTTCAATTGACCAACATTCGTCACACAAAATATTACCCGCACAACCGACATGCATTTAAATGTAACTCGACCATAACTAGCGCATGGACCAAAAAAAAATCCTGACCCACATGAAACCCGGCTACAAATTCTGGCTTCGCATCGGCCAAAAACCAATAATGGGCGCTGGTAGATACCGCATCCTAAAAACAATATCAAGAACCCACTCCATAAAAGAAACATCAGAACTCCTGAACCTCTCCTACCGCTCATGCCAGAACTACATAAAAAAAATGGAAGACCGCCTCGGCGCAGAAATAGTCCACACAGAGCGCGGCGGCATCAAAGGCGGCGGCAGCGCAGAACTAACAGAATTAGGCAAATCCCTAATAAAAAAATTCGAGTCCATAAGATTCAAGGTAATTTGTGATGATAAAAGATAGATTCGGAAGAGAAATAGACATCCTGAGAATATCAGTGACACAGCAATGCAATCTCAACTGCCCATACTGCCACTGGGAAGGTGAGACCGGCATAGGACCCGTCATGTCCCCCGCAGAAATAGAAATAATTACACGCGCATGCGCAAAAGTAGGCATAAAAAAAGTTAAGATAACAGGCGGCGAACCCCTCATAAGAAAAGACATCACAGATATAATCGCAAAAATCTCACACATCCCTGGAATCGAAGACATATCAATGACCACAAACGGCACAATGCTCAAAGACAAAGCGCAAGACCTAAAAAAAGCAGGACTAAAAAGAATCAACATCGGCTGCGACTCATACACCTCATCAATACTCGAAAAAACCGCAGACAAGATAAAACCCGCCGTAACAGCAGCAAAAGCCGCAGGACTGAACACAATCAAACTCAACATGGTAGTCCTCAAAAATATAAACAGCAGAGACATCCAAAAGATGATAGAATTCTCAAAAAAATCAGGCGCAATACTGCAGCTCATAGAGCTGATTGAAACAAAAGACAACAAACAGTTTTTCAACGACCATTATTACCCTCTCAAAGACATAGAAAAAGAACTTGCATCAAAAGCAGACAAAATTGAGACACGCTCAATGCACAACAGGAAAAAATACTATCTAAACGGCGCCATTGTCGAAATAGTAAGCCCAAACAGGCGCGAATTCTGCGCAAACTGCCGCACATTAAGAATAACCTCAGACGGCAAAATAAAACCATGCCTAATGAGAAATGACAACCATCTGGACATTGTCTCAGGCATCAGAAACAAAATCCTGGACCGGGAATTAAACAGTTTAATTCTCAAGGGCATTGAAAAAAGAGAACCCTACGTGAGGTGACAAAATGAAAACAAACATGATAGACATATCTTTGAAAAAAAAAGTATTAAGAACAGCCACCGCATGCGGTAGAATAAATCTGTCAAAAGACACCATAAAACAGATAAAAGACAACAAAACAAAAAAAGGCGACGTCTTCACAGTAAGCGAAATCGCAGCAATAAACGCAGTAAAAGACACCCCACGCATGATTCCTCTCTGCCACAACATCCCCATATCCAAAGTAGGCGTAGAATTTGACTGCGCAGATAATTATATCAACGCTAAAGTCACAGTAATCTCCTATGGAAGCACCGGGGTAGAAATGGAAGCACTAACAGGCGTAACCGTGAGCCTTCTAAACATCTGGGACATGGTAAAATACCTTGAAAAAGACAATGACGGCCAGTACCCGGGTACACAAATAACAGGCATCAAAGTCACTGAAAAGAAAAAAGAGGATATACATGGAAACACAATCAACAAAAGAGCATAAAACCCACTCAAAAAAACACATTGATTTCGGCATCATCACAGTATCAACCTCAAGAAATGCAAAAGGAGGCAGAGATACCAGTGGTGATAACCTGGCCCACAGCATAGAAAACCACCACTATTGTGTAGCAAAGCGTACCATAGTCCCAGACAACAAAAACCAAATCAAGAACAAAGTCTTGGAATATCTGGACGCAGTTGACATAATCATAACAACCGGCGGAACAGGAATCGCAAAAACAGACATAACTGTAGAAGCAGTACGTCCTCTTTTTGACAAAGAACTCGAAAGCTTCAACACAATATTCATGATAAAAAGTCACGAAAGCATCGGCACTGCATCCATGCTTTCAAGAGCATGCGCCGGCATAATCAAAGGAAAAGTCGTCTTTTGCCTGCCGGGCTCACCAGATGCCTGCGCTCTTGCAATAGAAAAAATAATCTTAAAAGAAGCAGGCCACATTCTAAAGCACGCAGGTGAATGATTTGAAAGATATCAGGATGAAAGGATTCAAGAAGCGGACACATTTCCATAAAGTCTTTGATGTAATCAAAGAGCACATCACCCGCACATCTACAGAATCCCTCTCTATTGACAACTGTATCTTCCGTGTGATTGCACAGGACATCAACTCACCCTCTGACATCCCTCCATTCAACCGCTCAGCTGTTGACGGCTATGCCCTAAAAGCAGAAGACACATACGGTACAAGCCAGTATAACCCCTCAAAACTAAAAATAATCGGCGAATGCTCAGCCGGCGACCCACAACACACAATCAAAAAAACAGAAGCACTAAGAATCATGACAGGCAGCATAATACCCAAAGGCGCAGATGCATGTGTGATGGCAGAATATTGCGAAGAAAAAGACAATTTTGTCTTAGTCCACAAGCCAGTTGCAGGAGGAGGGAATATCTGCATACAGGGAGAAGACATAAAAAAAGGCGCGCATGTATTTTGCAAAGGCACAAGAATCACCCCATACGCCGCAGGCATTCTTGCATCAATAGGACACACTAAAATAAAAGTATATAGAAAACCAAAAGTAGCAATAATTGTTACTGGGGACGAGCTTGTAGAAAAAAAACCAAAACAGGGACAGATTATCGACTCAAACACCCACACACTAAACGGTCTTGTCCGGGACTGCAGAGCAGAAATCACATCTAAAAAGAGAGTAAAAGACAACTATAATGAAATCAGGACCGAGCTCCTTTCATCAGACGCAGACATAATAATAATCTCAGGCGCAACATCATGCGGCAAAAAAGACTATGTGCCCCTGGTAGTCAATGAGTGCGGCAGACTGCTCATACACGGTGTTGCCATGAAGCCTGCAAGCCCTTTTGGCATAGGCACGATTGGAAAAAAGACAGTATTTTTACTTTCCGGAAACCCCGTAGCAGTATGCACTGCATTTGATTTTTTTGTGAGATTTGCACTTGAGGCGATGCAAAGCATAACTGCAAGTGAAAAGACAACCGTACATGGAGTACTTACAAAAAAGATTGCATCTGCACCAGGCAGGACAGATATATTCCGTGTAAAGTACCATGATGGAAAAATTGAGCCCATACGCATCAGCGGTTCAGGTATTCTATCATCAATGATTCGTGCAAATGCATACCTTGTAGTCCCCGAGAATATAGACGGCTATTCCGAAGGCACAAAAGTGAGCGTGAGGTTATTTTAATGAAACAAAAAGAATTCCACAATCTTCTATCTGTTGATGAAGCAAAGAAGCGCTTTTACAGCAATATTTTCAAAAACCCCAAAGGAACAGAGAAAATAAACATAGATGACAGTATCGGGCGCATACTTTCAACAGACATAACAGCAAAACAGGATGTGCCCCCATTTGCAAGATCGCAAAGAGATGGGTACGCTGTAATTGCATCAGACACATTTCAAGCAGATGAGGAAAATCCAGTTAAGCTAAAACTGATGAGTGAAAACATCAGTGCCGGCAACTCACCAAAAACCCCCCTCAAGAAAGCATGTGCCCTGCGCATTGCAACCGGCGCACCGATCCCCCGGGGCGCTAATGCAGTTGTGATAGTAGAATACTGTAATGAGAGTAAAGGGTTTATTGAAGTGCAATCCGGCGTGCATCCAAATGAAAACATCATGCATGCAGGCGAAGATGTCATGCAGGGAGAAGTTGTATTTCGCCAGGGGATGCGCATGACTTCCTGTGACTTGGGTGTGCTTGCAGCAATAGGCGTCACACAAGTAGATGTATTTTCAACACCAAAAGTAGCAGTAATATCAACAGGCAACGAACTCACCCCCCCCGGTAATAGACTTACAGGTGCAAAAATATATGATGTGAACTCAGCAATGATAGTGGGCGCATGCAAAGAATACGGAGCCAAGGCAGAGTTTCTGGGAATTGCAAAAGACAATGAAAAAGAGATTGAGACCCTGCTTAAAAAAGCACTAAAATACGATGCAGTAATCATCTCCGGCGGCACCTCTGCAGGTGCAGGTGACCTCTGTTACCGCGTCGTTGATGAGATGCTCACACCAGGCATACTTGTACATGGCGTTGCTGTCAAGCCAGGAAAGCCCGTCGTGCTTGCGGCGCACAAAAAAAAGCCAGTTGTTGTTCTCCCCGGCTTTCCGACATCATGCATTGTCATGTTCAACCTCTTTGTGAAGTCCGTCATTCTTTCAATGTGCGGGAAGAAAGAAGACACCTCATCAAAAATCAAAGCTAAATGCGCAGTCAGGTATTCTTCTTATGAAGGAAGGCACGAGTTTGTCCTCTCAAACATTGTGAAAAGCAAAGACACCTATTACGCATATCCTGTGCCAAAGACCTCTGGCGCAGTCACAAGTTTTTCCAGTGCAGACGGATACATTGAAGTACCAGAGGATATTGACTACATTGAAAAAGACGAGGATGTAGACATTGTGCTTCTCTCAGATGAAGTAACTGTCCCGGATATTGTCTTTATAGGCAGCCAGTGCATGGGCTCAGACGCCGCCCTGACAATTCTCTCAAAAAAATCCTATCTGTCAAGAGTAATTAACGTCGGATCCACTGGCGGGATTTTGGCATGCCAAAGAGGTGAGGCAGATATTTGCGGCACCCACCTGATAGACGCCAAAAGCGGAGTATATAATATTGGTTTCATGGACAAAGAACTTATGCTTATAAGAGGATACAGGCGAAAGCAGGGAATCATGTTTCGAAAAGGCTGTCAGCACAAGACACTCGGAGATTTTTTAAGAGATAATAAGCTGCGCCTCATCAACAGGAACACCGGCTCCGGTACACGTGTCCTTTTTGATATGTTGCTTGAGGACCTCAAATACAAAAGTGATCGCAAAAACATTAAAGGCTACGATGTAGAATCAAAATCTCACAATGCAGTTGCCTGCGCTATTGCTTCCAAAAAAGCAGACTGGGGTATCGGTATATGCAGCGCAGCAAAAATGTACAACCTCGAATTCATAGATCTTAGGGACGAAGAATACGATTTTTGCATCCCGAAAAGCAGGTTCAAAAAAGAGAGTGTGCGTGAGTTCATATCTGTTTTGAAATCAGACGAGTTTAAAAAGAGTATTGAGGCGCTAGTCGGGTTTGTCGTGTCGGATGATATCGGGGAAGTAATTTATGGTTAGAGATCTGCGAAGTTCTTTCTCTTGAGCATACCATTATAGGATTCAACTGACGTCAGTCAGTGTTTTTAAAGTATTTAAAGATTAAACCTAAGAAGTGGTAATATTTTGGTCGTGTCTTAAGATCAAAACTTTGGCTACGGATTCATGCTCTTTTCTGATTGCATCATATAGCTCCCTGACCTCTTCCGCGTCAGTTTCTGTGTATTCACCCATCAGTCTCGTTATATTGCTCTCATGTGCTGCATCATAGAGTTTTCTTTCATTTCCTGTGAACATGAATAACAACACTG
>QMVA01000033.1 GCA_003660865.1 Candidatus Nanohalarchaeota archaeon
AACAAGATATACGAATGAGAAAATATATGAGGACTTCAAGAATAAGATAATGAAAAATGACAACTTAAAGTTTATAAGTTGTGAAATCAAAATTGGAGGTGTTGGGGGCAAACTTTAGCCGATGTTTGAACACGACCAAGAATTTCATTTTTCCAGTAGGGGTTTTAGGCATTGCGCAGTGTAGGATTTGTATGCGTGTTTGCGCACCAGCTGCTCAGGGGTGCCTTCGGCGACTATTTTACCGCCGCGGTCGCCGCCTTCGGGTCCCAGGTCAATTATGTAGTCTGCGCATTTGATTACGTCTAGGTTGTGTTCGATTACTATTACCGTGTCGCCGTTGTCTACTAAGCGGTTGAGGACTTTCAGGAGTTTTTTTATGTCGTCGAAGTGGAGGCCGGTGGTTGGCTCGTCCAATAAGTATATTGTTTTTCCTGTGCCGCGCTTGCTTAGCTCTGAGGCCAGTTTTATTCTTTGGGCTTCGCCGCCTGACAGGGTGGTTGAGGACTGGCCCAGTTTTATGTAGCCGAGGCCTACGTCGTAGAGGGTGTCGAGTTTGTTTTTTACGCGCGGGATGTTTTTGAAGAATTCTTTTGCTTCTTCTATGGTCATGTCTAAGATATCTGCGATGTTTTTTTGCTTGTAGTAGACGGAGAGGGTCTCTTTGTTGTAGCGTTTGCCTTTGCATACTTCGCAGGGGACGTAGATGTCCGGGAGGAATTGCATCTCGATCTTTATTACGCCGTCGCCGTCGCAGGCTGTGCATCTCCCGGATTCTACGTTGAAGCTGAATCTCCCGGGGGTGTAACCGTAGATTTTCGCGTCCTGTGTTGATGAGAAGAGTTCGCGGATGTATGTGAATACGCCGGTGTAGGTTGCAGGGTTGGATCTGGGGGTTCTTCCGATTGGGGATTGGTCTATCAGCACTACTTTGTCTACGTTCTGGAGGCCTTTAATTTTTACGTGTTTGCCTGTGATGTGTCTTGTCCTGTAGAGGCTGTTCATCAGGCCTTTGTATAGTATGTCGTGTACCAGGCTGCTTTTGCCTGAGCCTGAGACGCCTGTTACGCATGTGAAGATGTTCATGGGGAATGAGACGTTTATGTCTTTTAGGTTGTTTTGGCGGGCGCCTATTATCTCTATGAAGTTTTTTGGGTGGCGATATGTTTTTGGGGGGTCTATGTTTTTTTTGCCTGAGAGGTATTGGCCTGTCAGTGAGTTTTTGCTGGCGAGTATTGATTTTAGGGGACCTTCGGCTACTATTTTTCCGCCGTGAATGCCTGCGCCCGGACCGATGTCTATTATGTGGTCTGCGCTTCTCATCATTTCTTCGTCGTGCTCGACTACGATTACTGTGTTTTGAAGGTCTCTTAGTTTTTTTAGGGTGGTGATGAGGCGCTTGTTGTCTCTCTGGTGGAGGCCGATGGAGGGCTCGTCGAGGACGTAGAGTACGCCTGTGAGTTTTGAGCCGATCTGTGTTGCTAGGCGGATTCTTTGGGCTTCGCCGCCGGATAATGTGGCTGATGAGCGCGAGAGGGTGAGGTAGTCTACGCCTACGTTTATGAGGAATGTGAGGCGGGATTTGATTTCTTTCAGGATCTGGTTTGCTATCAGTTGTTCGCGTTCTGTTAGGTTGAGTGTGGTTATGAATTCTAAAGCATGGCGGCATGAGAGGTCTGAGTAGTCGGAGATTGAGAGGCGGCCTACGGTTACGGCCAGGGATTCTTTTTTTAGGCGCTTGCCTGCGCAGGCTGCGCAAATATTGTGTGTCATGTATTTTTCCATTTCGCGGCGGCGGTAGTCGGATTTTGTCTGCTTGTGGAGGCGCATGAGCTGGGGGATTATGCCTTCGAATGTGCTGTCGTGTTCCCAGTGGGCGCGGGTGGTTCTTGCGTTGTATGTGTAGTGAATTTTCTCGTCGGTGCCGTAGAGGAGGATATCAAGGTGTTCTTTTTTCATGTGTGATATGGGGGTGTCGAGGTCGAATTTGTAGTGGTCTGCGAGGGCTTTTAGCATCTGGCCGCGAAAGCCGTATACCTGGGTTTTCCATGGGTGGATTGCGCCTTGCTGTATTGTGAGTGTTCTGTCTGGTATTACGAGGTCGGGGTCTATATCGTATCTTGTGCCGAGACCGTGGCATTCTGGGCATGCGCCGTAGGGGTTGTTGAATGAGAACATGCGGGGTGTGAATTCAGGGAGGTTGATGTCGCAGTCGGGGCATGCGAAGTTTGTGCTGTAGAGTTTTTCTTTCTTGTCGTGTTTTATGATTATGAGGCCGGATGCGAGTTTTAGTGCTTTTTCGCAGGCGTCGTGGAGGCGCTGGGAGATGTTTTCTGCTAAGATTATGCGATCTATTATGAGTTCGATGTTGTGTTTTTTGTTTTTGTCGAGTTCTATGTGTTCTGTTGTCTCGTAGGTGATGCCATCTATTATTACTTTTGAGATTCCTTTTTTTGTTAGGCTGTCCAGGTATGTTGAATATTCTCCTTTTTTGCTGCGGACTGTGGGGGCGAGGATGGTTATTTTTGCGCCGGGGTTTAGTTTCTGTATTTTTGTTACTATCTGTTCTGTTGTCTGTTTTTTTATTGGTTTTCCGCACTTTGGGCAGTGTGCATGGCCTATTCTTGCGTATAGGAGGCGGAGGTAGTCGTGGATTTCTGTGACTGTGCCGACGGTTGAGCGTGGATTGTGAGAGATGCTTTTTTGCTCAATTGAGATCGCGGGTGAGAGGCCGTCAATTGAGTCTGCGTCGGGCTTATTCATGAGGCCCAAGAACTGGCGGGCGTAGGAGGATAGGGATTCTACGTACCTTCTTTGGCCTTCTGCGTATATTGTGTCGAAGGCGAGGGAGGATTTGCCTGAGCCAGAGATGCCTGTGATGACTGTGTATTTGTTTCGGGGGATGGACACATCTATGTTTTTGAGGTTGTGTTCGCGTGCGCCTTTGATTGTTATAGCGTTTTTGGGGTCGGGATTGTAGGATGGCATGATGTTATTGAGTTGTTGTTATCTTTAAAAAGGGTTTGGGAGGGTTTTGCCGATAGAAGAATCAAATAGACCAAGAAATGAATGATTGTGAGCAAAAAAGCGGTTATATGGTGGAAAGTATATATCTTATTAGCGAAATACTTATATGTTCTTGTAACTACTTATTAATAATGACTGCTACCTTAGAGACCAGACCTTCGGAAAAAGAAATTGTATGCTTCCATTGCATTCATTATGGTAATTTTTCATCTATATTAGATGAAGGCATACAATCCGTACATACATTAGTGAAAAATGGTAAGACACCAGTAGATGATTTTATCTGCAAGAGCGGTGGAGGCGGTAAAAATTATATGGCATCACACGGTAATTGTAAAGAACCGTTATACAATGATGTAAATTTCTCTTATGGCGGTATGTGGGGTGAGGCTCCAAACCAATATTATGATGATTTAATTCCAATTGGTTTTGGTTATGAAATGAATAAATTATTGGATGATTTCAGACTAGGCTTTAATTCTAATGGCGACGTTCAAGTTGCAGATAAACAATCTACTGAGCCAACAAAGATTAACTTATGTGATGCAGAGGTTATGTTTTTCCCGGATGATGTCTATTTTGATGGTGATAATAGGTTGGTTGAAGTTAGAGTGGGAGAAAGAATGTCTTTATGGACGTCGGCATTCTACACAATGGAAAGAAAGGAACGTGCGGAGGCATCATTAAAAAAATTTCATGATACAAAAGAAGCATCGAAGCAGGCAGGTCTTTTAAATTATGTCCGGGATGTGTTGTATAATGCTTATGATGATTGTATAGATAAGGGAGATAGAGAAGAGCGAACTAGCGACCATGGTGAGGTAAGAAGAGAATATATGGAATTTGATAATATTTCTGGTTTAAAAACATTAGATAGATATGAAATAGATGAAATGTTAGATATTATAAAAAGAAATTTACAGATTCTACCCGGAGAAGTGCCAGATGAATTAGAATATATGGATTTTCAGTTAGAAGATGTTGAAGACAACAGGAGAAAAAGTATGGAGGATATTTTATCCAAGCATACTGACAGCGACAAAGAAATTTATGCATATAAGATAGCAGAGATACTATTAAAGCGTTCTCCCGGCTATATAACAAAAGGGTATACTCCAGATACAGATGAAGAAACGGTTTGGAGTAGGATCTATGATGAATATAAAGATGACATAGACTCTTTTGTGTTGGAACTGAATAAATCTGTGAGTGGTCCTTATGGTAAATTTAATCCACGAGAGTTTAATACCGTTTCAGGGAGAGTACTTTATACCCCCGGCGGACAACTTATTGAATTTGTAAAATTGAAGAAGAGATGGAGAGAATATAAAAGGGATTGCGAAGATAAAGGATATTTAAACTCAAAAGATTTTTTGCGAAAAAGATTAGAAGAAAAAGGAGCTAAAATTGAGGATTCTGGAAATGAATGGAATATTGTTAATTTTAATGACGTAAATTTGCCGCCGAAGGTACTGTTCTTTGGTAATGAGGGAGATGATTTGACGGGCGCTGTAAATAAGTATTTAAGTCAAAATAATAAATTCAGCTTTAGTGAACCCTATGTTGAGCACAATAAAAGAAAACAGGTTAGTGTTCCAATTGAAGATGGCTTAAAAGAGAGTTGTGTACCTGCCGGTGAAATTATAACACCGTATTATTCATGCATGGCATATACCAAGGAACAGAGTTAGAACCATTTGTTTCGTTTGGGGATTGCGCTTCTGTCAATCTTTTTTCTTTTTGCTGACCATTCGCTTAGGAGGATGGATGAGTTGATCATGGCCATGTGGGTGTAGACTTGCGGGAAGTTGCCGGTCTGTTTTTTTGTTTTCAGGTCGATTGTTTCTGAGAAGAGACCAAGATGATTTGCGTGTTTTATTAGTTTTTCGTAAATTTCTCTTGCTTTTTTTTCTTCGCCTATGTAGTAGAGGGCGTCTACCAGCCAGAATGAGCAGATGGTGAATGCCATGGCGGATTGCCCGAAGTCGTCTTTCAGGGTGTATCTTTGGGTGAGGTAACCTGTTCTTAGGTTTGTGTATATTGCTTTTATTGTGTTTATCAGGCGCGGATCGTCTTTTGGAAGGAATTCATGGTAGGCCATTAGCAAAAGGGATGCGTCGAGTGATTTGCTTCCATAATAGATTGTGAATGCGTTTGCTTCTGTGTTGTATGCGTTTTTTAGTATGTCTGTTTTTATTTCTTCTCTCGGGGGGAGCCATTCTTCTACGAGATTGTCTTTTTGGAAGTGCTGGGCGAGTTTTATTGCCCTGTCGACCCCGACCCAGCACATGAGTTTGGAGAATGTGAAGTGCTCGTATTTCCCACGGAATTCCCAGATGCCGTTGTCTCTTTTTTCCCAGTTGAATTTTATCTGGTTTACGATGTACTTTACGAAGTGCCAGTATTTTGTTGTCATTTTTGTTTCGTATTCGTAGTATGCATAGTAGAGGTAGATGATGTCGAGTATTGCCCCGTAGATGTCGTTCTGGGTCTGGCGGTATGCTGCGTTGCCTATCCTTATGGGTTTTGTGTTTTTGAAGCCGGTAAGATGACCTAGTGTCTGCTCTTTTAGTTTTGTGTTGCCATGGATGTCGTACATTATCGGGATGTGGTCGTCACGATATGCCTTGCTGATGATGAATTTCATCAGGCTTTTTGATTCATAGTCGCGACCGATTTTTTTGAGGGCGTCCACGCAGTAGGCGGCGTCGCGTACCCAACAGTACCTGTAGTCGAAGTTACGGTCTTTTCCTATCTCTTCAGGGATGGATGTTGTTGCGGCGGCAATTATTGCACCTGTTTTGCTGAAGGTGTGGAGTTTGAGGGTTATGGCGGAGCGGGTTATTAAGTCCTTGTTTTCTTTTGGAAGTATCAGGGTGCTGCACCAATGCTGCCAGTATTTTTTTGTTGCGTTCATGAGTTGGATGCATTTTTTGAGTGCGGTATTGGTGTTGTTTTCGCCGACCAGCAAGTATTTTGTGGAGGATAGTGTGATGGGTGCCTGTTCTTTTATTGATGCAAGAGGTATGTTTGATGCTATTGAGAATTTGCGGCTCTGGTGGTTGCATAGTAGACAGTTGCCTGTTACTGTTAGTTCGCAGTTGTCAAGGGCATAGTTTGGTTTGGGGTCGTATTTTACCTGTATTTTTGGGGTTCCTTTTGTTGGCTTTATTATTCGTATTAGTTTGTTTTCCCTGATTAGTTTTTCGTGCTTCCCGGATAGAAGTTTTTTGTATCTTGGGAAGAAGTCGTATACTTTGAATGCTGCGGCAGCAGATTCGAATGTGGTTTCGAGTATTGCAGTGTCGGGGATGTATTTTTGGGTTATTGTGTAGTTCCCGTGCGGGATTATTTCGAGTGAACCGCCAATCTGCCGGTCTAGTATTTTTGCGAAGATCGATGGGCTATCGAAGGCGGGATAGCATAGCCATTCTATGGATGCGTCTTTTTTTACAAGGGCGCAGGTGATGCAGTTCCCTATTATTCCATAGTCGAGCATGTTACTCCCTGATTTGAGCTATTATTTCACGCATTCCTTTTGTCGATGGGTTTTTTGTTGTGTGGTCTGCGAGTTTTTTTAGTTTTTCTGTTGCGTTTGAGAGGGCGATTTTGATGCCGGGGTTCATGAACATGCTGACGTCGTTTTCGCCGTCGCCGATTACGATGGTTTTGTCCATGTCTATGTTCAGGTATCTCATTGCAATTCTTAAGCCTACGCCTTTGTCGACGCCTAGTGGCAGAATCATTATTTCATTAACGTTTTTGATGAAGCTTACTTTTTCTGCTAGTTTGCCTAGTTTTTCTTTTATGAGTTCTTCGTCTTCTGCTTTTGAGCTTGTTATTACTTTGCCGATTGTTGTGCCGGGGAGGTTGAGGTTTCTTATTATTTTCTTTGCTCTTGTCATGTAGTATGTGTTTATTGTGATTGTCTTTTTTGTTTCTGGGAAGTAGATTACTGCGCCGTTTTCTGCAACTACGCAACGCCATCCTTTGAATTTTTGGCACATTTTTTTTATGTAGTAGATGTTTCTCCCTGTTGCAAGTATCAGGTCGATGTTGAGTTTTTTTAGGCTTTTCAGGAGGTCAAGGTCAAGGTCGGCAGGGTCAAAATGTATTTTGGGGGGTTTGTCTGTGATGGTTCTGTCGAAGTCTGTTATTATTGATTGGATTTTTGTTGTGTCGATGTGCTCTATGTGGTGCAGTTCGTCTTTTTCCTGTTTTACTTTATTGTAGAGCATGAGGTGTTTTTCTATGCCTCTTTCGAGTTTGAAGTTTTTTTCTACTGTTTCGAGTGAGTTTTGGGACATTTTTTTTTGCAGGGTTTTGTCTTTCAGGATTTTTGTTATGCGATCGGCGGTTGTATCTATGTCTTTTACGTCAACTAAGTAGCCGTTTATGTTGTCTTTTATCTGTATGGGGATTCCACCGACTTTTGTGCCTATTACGGGTTTGCCACATGCCATGGCTTCTGTTATCGAGAGACCGAAGCCTTCGTTTTTTGAGCATAGGGCGACGAGGTCTGCGGTGTTGTAGAGGTTGAGGAGGCTCTGGGTGTCTATGTTGCCTGTGAAGATTATGTCGTTTTCAAGGTTCTGGTTTTTTATTAGTTTTAGTATTTGTTTTTTTATCTGTTCCCTGTCTTTTGATAGTTTGTTGCTCATTGAGTCGCTTCCGACGAAGATTAGTTTTGCGGTCGGAACTTGTTTTTTTA
The DNA here is from genome assembly GCA_003660865.1 of Candidatus Nanohalarchaeota archaeon. Taxonomy (GTDB): domain Archaea; phylum EX4484-52; class EX4484-52; order EX4484-52; family B79-G9; genus B79-G9. The sequence continues at coordinate 7,736 of QMVA01000033.1, forward strand.
TTTTTGACAGGGCACGGATCAGCTGCTTATGACCGGATTTGGGGTCTATTCTCTGGACGCATAGTATTGTTTTTGAGTTTTTCGGGATATTGTATTTTTCAAGAACTGCGGCTTTGTTTGTGTCTATGGGCTGGAAGAAGCGGGTGTCTGTTATTGGGTAGATGAGTTCTGCTTTTTCTTTGTTGAGACCTGCTTTTATGGCGGCATCTATGTATTCGGGTGATGAGAAGACTACTTTGTCGTATTCGTTGAGGTGTTTGATGAGGAAGTCTCTTAGTTGTTTTGACATGTTACTGATGAAGGGGATGTGCCATGTGATGATTAGGGGGGTTCCGCGGGGGACGTATTTGTAGGTGAAGAGGAGCTGGAAGTCGTGGATGTGGACGATGTCTGCTGGGGCGTGTTTCAGGAGGTTTTCGAGTTCTTTGCCGAAGTATTCGTTTACGATGTTGAATTCTTCGTAGCCGTCCATCTGGCTGTATGGTTTTGTGAAGGTTTTTGTGTTGTAGTGGCATTCTTTGTAGACGGATTCTTTGAATTTGCTGTAGCCTTGCATTACTTTTTGGTCTATCGGCTCTTTTGGGACTCGGTGGATTTCGATGCCTTTTATCTCGCCTTCGTTGGGCTCGCCGCTTAGGCGCAGGTGGACTTCGACGACTTCGTTGCCTTTTTCTACCATTTCTTTTTCAAGATTGAGAAGGGCTGTTGATACACCACCTATGTATGGGTAGAATGACTGGCTTGCGTAGTATATTTTCATGGTCTCAGATCGTTTTATGCTGTAGGTATATATTCGTTGCCTGATTTAAATGTCTATCTGCCTGATTGAATTTGGGCCTGAAAACGTCATGAGAACTCAAACATGCCTGAAGAGTCTGGCTTTTTAGGGGATGTGGGGTAAATCCGCGCATGGGGTTTGATTATTGATTTAAGTAAGTATTACAATGCCTGAAGAATGTTTTTGCATTTTCCAATGATTTATTTGCCGGCTCAATATTTGCCTGAGCTATTGTGTTATAAGTAAAATCCCCTCGTTTCTTTTTTTCTGCTTTAAATATTTCCAGCAGGCTTTCAGCCCTGACTATCATCTTTTTGTATATTAAAAATAATTTTGTGTCTAAAATTCCTGTGTCAATAAATTGCTCTCTGAAAGCATTTAATGTTTTTTTGTGGACTTCTGGTGCTTTTGTATCTATTCTTTTTGTCAAAAGCATAGCTTTTGCACAATAAAATATGGAATAATAACAATGACTTATCACTCCACTATAGAATGTCTCATCTTCAGGAATGTCAAATTCGTGCAGGATTTTGCTATTTGATGACTCTAAAAGCACGATTGCCATATTCATTTCTGTTCTGGCTCTTTTATGTATAATTCAACTTTTGAATCCATTTTGAAGACTCCTTAATAGTATTTTGTAATAAGCAGTTATTCCGTGTATTATTATGTGATTTTTTGCACATTCTTTTCCATAATTGAATTCTTTGTTTATTAGCATTTCGTAGAATTCATCTTCTGTAAATACAAAGCCATGTACTTCAGGGATTGTTAATTCTCCTTCTTTTAAAGCTATTTCGTATGGTTTTTTATTCATCTGGTTAGATATTATTATTGCTATGTCTAAATCTGATGATTTTGTTTGCTTATTTTTAGCATAACTTCCGGTAACTAATAGAGTATAGAACGAATCTTTTATTTTATCCTGTATCTGTTGTATTACTTTGATTGGTATTTGGGTGTTTCTTTCTTTTAATGAAATCTCTGCTAATGTGAAGTTGTCTAAGTCTTTAGTGTTTTCATTGATTTTGTAGATGTTTGTGTTTCCGCGCATTTCTTTTTTTAAGATGCTTTTTGAAAACTTCTCTAAAGCCTCATATACATAATGGTGGGATTTGTTTTTTGTTATGGTTTTTATCTCTGATAAAGTAAAATCTTTCCATGGTTCTTTTATGAATGGTATGAGTAAGGCTATCTCCTTCTTTAACTGTCCGGTATTTTGGATAGTTCTGTCCATTTTATTGGTTTTAGTTGTTTTTTGCATTTTTAATCATCTATTGT
>QMVA01000034.1 GCA_003660865.1 Candidatus Nanohalarchaeota archaeon
CAAATCATCTAAGAATTGGATAGTGGAACACATTACTCCTGCAATGAAAGCAGGTATTAGCGGGCGTGTCTGTGGGATAGCAGATATATTAAGTTGTCACGTATAAATTGGTGGGGTACCTGGTTTTTTGGGTCAATGTCTTACACGATTAGAAAGAATCAAGTTTGTTGTAGTCTTTTGTTTTATTTCTATCTTCTGTACCTAGTTACGGCGAGAAGTATTGGTGACTTTAAGAGGCGGTCCAACAATTGTTTCATCGGGTATATGTCTTATCTTTTTACGATATGGCTAATACGCTTAAGCCAGGAGGATGTATGTAAGAAGGTTGTTTAGCGACAGCAAGGTAAACTGTATCATGAAGCAGCATATCGCCTCTTCTCAAATTGTCAATATATACTTGCAACTCATCATTCATTTTACTAACGTATTTCGCGGTTGTAAGACTGTCCTCTTTTGTGATAAGTCCTGGTCCAAATCCATAGACTTCGTAAACACCTGCCTTTATGAAATCAAACAGAGGATTTGCACCTTTTACATCGGCATCGAGAGGAGATGCAATACAATCGTCAAAAGAACCATCCTGTGCTTGAGAAAAGTAACCAGGAACCGTACCTTGTTGGTCTCCAAATCGTTCCATAAGTGCAGGATACTGTTCTATAGGGAGCGAAGACTGAAAAATTTTCCTAATAACCGGATGGTCTACCATAATCTCTATAAATCTGTTAGCAGGTCTGTTGAAGCTTTCTATAATTTGAACAGGAATACTTTTATCTCCTACAACAGCGTCAAGTGTCACCACAACATCTGTTGCACAGTAATTAATTGCTCCAGTTCCGTCTGTATAGGTCATGTATTCTCCATCTTTCGTTCTAGATGGCTCTGCATGTGTGACATTTATGTTTTCTAATATTGCTTTTTTACCATAAATGGATTCGGCCATTCTTATGATCGGCACAGGCTCGTGGATTCCTTTTTCCCACAAAGGATTTGCTCTTGCTTTTATTATGGCTTTATTTATACCACCAGAATTCTCCAAATTCACTTGTGTATCTGAGCGAACAACATAGATCATCTCGGGTTTGATGCCATAGAGGTCCATATATTCTACTGTTTTTCCTTTCACAGGGTCCAATATTTCAATTAAATTTTCATGAAGTCCTACACCTAATTCTTCTGCTCTATCAAAGGCGCGTTTAGTGGTTTCGTAAGCCAAGGTCATTGGTGTTTCTACAAGGAGGACTGGGTTTTTGTCGCTGTCTCTATAAGTTTCCACATATTGTAAGAATGCGTCAATAAATGGATAATGACCATCTCTGCCGATTGAGGTATCTACAGTACCTGTAGAGATGTAACATAGGTCTGTCGGATCTAGTATTTTGAAGAGTTCCTCATCAAATTCATGTGTCAATGTGTTGGGATCAAACAAAGTTATGTGATCGTTAATATTATAATCATTTACTTTAACTTTTACACCTTTTTCGGTTAGTTCTCTTATGGTATCTTTAATAGATGGTGCACCAACACCCCTTATATCTTTCCATTCCTCAAATTCCCCGTCAATATTTCTGCCATCCAGATGAAGTTCATTTAGTGGAATTTCGCCACTATCATATCCTGTTTTTGTAACATTTGCTATAACTCTCGCCCATCTGCCGCTGTGCATTGTAGTTCCATCGACATTTCTTGGACCTCCAAATCCAATAATTCTCATATTCAGATCAGATGTATCTTCAGTCATGTTTGACCACCTTGAATATCAATAGTTTAAATCATAATGAAAGGGAAAGATATTCGCAAGATTATAATTTAATGCACGATATTTAAATGTGTTACTCTTTATTAGAGGTGTTTTGTCGAAGAGTGCGTTTTCTATAATATAGACCATTGAATGTGAATACTCGTTTACGCTGCGGATATCAGCCAAACATTTATGAAAGTAGGAGTGTATTGTTTTTTATGCGCTCTATAAAAACAAGCTATGCACAGTCGAAGTATATTGGCAGGCTGCCTAAGGGGTGCGTGCAGTGCATGAGAGGAAGGAAGCTTGTTCTTTTTGTTACGGGGGTTTGCCATCATTCGTGCTATTATTGCCCGCTTTCTTCTAAGCGCAAGAATGTGGATAAGACATGGGCTAATGAGGCGCTGGTTTCTTCTGATGAGGATGTTGTGCGTGAGGCGCGGCTGTGCTCTTCAAGAGGTGTTGGGGTTACGGGAGGTGAGCCGCTTGCGCGGTTTGATAGGACGATTAAGTATATCAGGCTGTTGAAAAGGGCGTTTGGAGCTAAGTTTCATGTTCATCTTTATACTTCGGGGGATGTTCTTAGTGATAAGATGCTAAGAGAACTTGAGGATGCGGGGCTTGATGAGCTGCGGCTGCATCTTCGGGAGGATTTGTCTTTGATTGATAAGTGTCTTGGGCATAAGTTTGATGTCGGGGCGGAGGTGCCGGTTGTGCCTGGGAAGGAAGAGAAGCTTAAGGAGTTAATCCTGTATCTTGAGAAGGTCGGGGCTAAGTTTCTTAACCTGAATGAGCTTGAGATGTCTGAGTTGAATTTTTCACGGATGACCAAAAGAGGGCTTTTGAGTAATGAGGATGTGTTTAATACTGTTAGGGGGAGCTATGATGCGGGACTTGCGCTGCTTGAGTTTGCGCGCAGGAATACTGATAAATTAAGTGTTCATTTTTGCACGTCCTGTGTGAAGAATGTTTACCAGTACCAGAACAGGCTTAGGCTTCGGGCTAAGAGTATACTTAAGGGGTTTGAGAGGAGTGTGGATTATTGCATGATTGAGAAGGGGGTTGTTGAGGGGGATTTCGGGAAGATTATTTCTGAGCTTCGGCTAACGGAGAGTGAGTTTTTTATTAACAGGGATGAGATGCGAGTTGAGATGTCGGTCAAGAATGCGCGGAGGGCTAAGGGACTTGGGTATAAGTGCGCGGTTGTGAAGGTTATGCCAACATCGGATTCGTTTGATTTTGAGAAAGAAGTGTTGTGAAAGAATGGGCTCATCAGCTACTCCAATAATCATCAGGTACTTCATATTGGGACGGCATAATCATCGCCCAAGTGTATAGAAGAGGGTAATGTTTTAATAGTTTCTGTTTTTGCGCTGTTGGAATTATTGTTTTGTTTCATTTTTGGTACACATGTTCTATTTTTGGAACATTTGTGTTATTGCAGGGATGTTAGTTATATAAATGCGGAGTGCTAAAAATATTCTGTGGTTTTATCTAATCGAGTAATTTCTTGTTGATCATTTATAAATAAATTAATTGCTCTACTATATATAAGTGTATGCTGTGCCGGGGATTTGCAAAATTTTTCCGTGATGATATGGGTATCCAATAATCATTATTCCCTGTGTTGATACAGATAGATGTGTGTGTTTTGTTTCATGAAATATCTGGTTTGAATTAATGATGTAGGAGATATAGTATGATTCGGGATGTTTTTTCTGAGGTCTGGCATGTTTTTCTGTGTTCACTTAAGGTATATAAGAATAGCGGTCGGAAGCTTGTTTTGCCTGTTTTGCTTATAGGGATTGTTTCTGTTTTTTCGGATGTGTTTTTGAGTGAGGATGTAGGACTTATAATTATGGTTCCGTTGATGGTGCTTTTTCTTGCGGGTTTTGCGGTTGCGCGGAATGTCATTAAGTCTGTTGCTCTTGGGAGTTATTCTCCTGAGATGAAGAGGGTTTTGTCTGCGTATAAGGGGAGTAATGTCAAGGTTGTGCTTGCGGATGTTTTTGTGTTCGGGGTGTCTGTTGTTTTGTTTTCTGTTGCGGGGACTTTTGTGATTTTTGAGTATATCCGCGGGGGGATGTCCCGTGAGGTTGCTGCGCAGGTGCTTGGGTTTTTGATGATGTTTGTTCTTGTGTTTGTGACGTATGCCCAGAAGTATGCTAATGTGGCTATTTTGGTTCATGGGGCCAGGAATTTTTTGTGCGGGATTTATCTTGGGCTGCAGAATCTTTTTTCTTATTGGCGGTTTACTAGTGTGCTTATTTTTTTGCAAAGTGCGCTTCTTTGCCCTATGTTTTTGGTTGTGATGAAGGTGACTGTGGTGATCAAGGTGCTTGCGGGGGCATATACTGTGCTTGTGATGCCGGCGTTTGTTATTCCTACTGCGCTTTTGATTGCCAGGAGGAAGGATGAGGAGAGGGGCTCTGTGGTTTTTGGAGGGGTTGTTGTTTTTCTGGTGTTTGTTTTTGTTGCGTTTGGTTATTCTGTTTTTTTCGGGGAGATTTTTTCAGGTGAGATGGAGAGGGTTTTCAGTTCTTTGAAATGAGTGGTCGCAGGCAGGTATATGGTGTTGTTATTTGGTTGTGGTTGTATCTATATGTGGATAATTATTGTTTTTTGAATTATATATTTGGTTTTTTTAGGATTATGTATTATGTATGCAAAAGTTGGTTCTTAGATATGGGGGAAGTATATATAGGCTGAGGACTATAAATGTAGTATAACCTTGTGTAATACAATGTAATACAATGTGAGAGGTGATGCCCACTACTAAACGAGAAATTTAAAACTAAAGGGTCCGGGTGACTATTGTACTATGTCCGTGGAACAAATTCCACTTGCTGATTGGTTGATGGTCAAAAGCACCCGGATTCATATATTCACCTCTTTTTCTTTAGTGTTGTTAGTTAGTGTGTGGTTTGTGGTTGTTGTGTTGAGTTTCTGTGGAGGTTTCTGCTAGTTTTAGAGTTGAGAGTTGAGTGTGGTTTTCGGTGTGTGTCTCTTGTTAGTATTTTATAGTAGTTGTGGTTTATAGTTGTGTTTTTCTTATTATTGAATTAGTTATGCGTTTTTTTGTTTATTTTGTATTTGTAATGTGTAAATTGTGTTGGAATAGTAGGTTAAGTATATATAGAGCTGCGATAATAAGAAGTAGTACAACGTAATACAATGTAATACACTGGAGAGGTGATAGATACTATATAAAAATATAATGAAAGTAAAAAAAAGATGGACCCGGGATGTGAGAGTGTGATGCCCGTGGAGCTAATCCACACTGGAATTTGACTGATTGCGCCAACTCGCCCGGGTCCGGAATATCATCTGTTTTTTTGGTTTTTTGCGGGTTTATTCTTAAGGAAGCGTGGTTTCTGTGGGTTCTTCTGTTTTGCGTGTGCGCAAGTTTGTTTATTATTATTATAATTTTACTGTGAGTTCGCGGATGCGCTCATGAATCTCGTATTTGGGTTTTGTGCCGTCGAGGATTATTATGTCTAGCGGGAGATTTTCTTTGAGTGAGAGATATGAGTGACGTAGTTTGCGCTGGAAGTCCTCGTTTTCGAATATGACTTTTGTCTTTCCGCGACGTTTCGTGAATTCTTCGGGGGGGATGTCGAGGAGGAATACTATGTCGGGTTTTTCTACGTAGCGGTTGAGCTCTTTTATCCAATCGTATCTACAGCCCTGAAGGGGCTGGTATGCGAGGGATGAGAGATATGAGCGGTCGGCGATTATGTAATCGTATTTTTCTTTTGCGTATTTGAGGTTCTGGTCGTAGGATAGCATGCGGTCGAGTGCGAATGCGAGGGCGGTTGTCTCGGGGCGGGATGCGGTTGATTTTATCATCTGCTGGATGTGTTTGCCGATGGGGCTTTGCGAGGGCTCTATGTTGTGGTAGACTTTGAATTTGTGGTTTTTCAGGAAGTCTATGAGGAGTTTTGCCTGGGTGGTCTTGCCTGAGCCGTCCATGCCTTCGATTACGATGTATGGTGCTGTCATGGGTATGTTTTTGGTTTTTGGTGTATTAATACTTATGGATTAGGGTTTTTAGAGGATTTATTTTGCATATACCAGAAGGAAGTTGGTCTTTCGGGTAGGGCGCACTAATGCAGAGATAGCCACATCTGACTCCAAATGTCTTAATGTCAACGGATATATGGAATTATTTATAAAGTCAGAATGGTCATCTACATGAAATTTTAGGGATGAAGCAGATGCGAGGTTCATGTACCTATTTAGTAAGTTTTCGTCACCCTCTAATGCTTCTAACCATGCTTTTTTTCCATCTTCTTCTATTTCGAAATATCTGCCGTCATAAATCTCTTCTGCTTTTAATGAAGAGTAATGTGTTTTTAGCCCTCCATCGATTAAATCTTTAGAATGTTCGAGCAAATCTTGTGAAACAGGAGCTAGTTTTATGCGATATGCAGTGTAATATTTTTCATTTGTAGTATCACCAACTTTGTAAGTCATATATGCGACAGCGCTTGCAGTGCTTATGTCTGGTTTTAGTGGAGAGTCATTGCCGGACTTGTGAGCATCGATTATGGCTCTAATTGTTTCTTCGATGGATAATGGTCTCCAACATTGTTTTTTGTATTGATGATAGTTCGGATCTAATATTCCCTGTTCGCCCAAGGACATGATTTCCTGAATACCTTTATGATAATTATCTGCTGTAAGGATTTTGTAGTCCGATATTTGTTTCATGCTGGGTGACTGATGGAGAAAAATTTAAATATATTTTGTTCTCATTTAGCGGTGTAAATGATTGGTGATTATAGAAAATCATTCAATGTCTATGCGAGGGAAAATAAGTTAAATTAATGCGCGAAAGTGTGTGTTATGAGTACTCGGCATGACGACGATGAGTTTATGGATGTTTCAGAGGTTGTTAAGTTAGGGATTCCCTCTAAGGTTGTTTCGGTTTTTGAGAGGGAGGGGATTACCCGGTTTAACCCGCCGCAGAAGATGGCGCTTGATTCCGGGTTGCTTGATGGCAAGAATATGGTTGTTGCGTGCCCTACGGCTTCGGGGAAGACTATTATTGCTGAGCTTGCTATTGTGAATATGGTGCTGAACCTTAAGAAGAAGGCGGTTTATATTGTGCCGCTTAAGGCGCTGGGTTCTGAGAAGTATAAGGAGTTTCGGGAGAAGTACGAGGGGATGGGTGTCAAGGTTGCGCTTTCTATGGGAGGGCATGATTCGAAGGAGAAGTGGCTTGCGGAGTATGATGTGATCATTGTTACGTGTGAGAAGCTGGATAGCCTTATCAGGCACGGAATTGATTGGGTGCGCGATATCGGGCTTGTGGTCTGTGATGAGATTCATCTTTTGAATGATGTTTCGAGGGGGCCTACCCTGGAGGTCACTATTACGAGGCTCCGGGATTTGACCCAGTTCCAGATTCTTGGGCTGTCGGCTACTATCAATAATAGTGATGAGCTTTCGGGGTGGCTTGGAGCTTCGCTTGTGAAGTCAGATTACAGGCCGGTTGAGCTTGCGGTCGGGGCTTATTATGACTGCAAGATGTATTTTAAGGGGGAAACGCAGGAGGTAGGCAAAATGAGTGACAGCCTGCTTGCGCTGATTGAGCATATTGTGGCTTCGGGGAAGCAGGCGATTGTGTTTGTCAATTCGAGACCGAGTGCGGAGAGCCAGGCTGAGTGGGCGGGGACGGTTACGAAGAAGTATTCCAAGGGGATGGATAAGGTTTCTTCTTCTGTGCTTTCGGCTGTCGGACAGCCTACTAAGCAGTGCCGGAGGCTTGCAAGGATTGTTTCGGATGGTGCTGCGTTTCATCATGCGGGGCTTGCGCCTAAGCAGAAGGATATTGTTGAGGAGAATTTTAAGAATGGTAAGATTAAGGTTATTTGCGCTACGCCTACGCTTGCGGCAGGGGTTAATCTTCCTGCGGCTTATGTTGTTGTGAGGGATCTTTCCCGGTATATGGGGGGGTATGGGATGCGGCCGATTCCGGTGCTTGAGTTTCAGCAGATGGCGGGGCGGGCGGGGAGACCGAAGTATGATGATAAGGGTGTTGCGCTTGCGTGTGCCAAGAGTGAGTATGATGTTGAGCGGGTGATGGATGAGTATGTTAATGCAGAATGTGAGAAGATTTTTTCGAAGCTTTCTTTAGAGCCTGTTTTGCGTTCGCACATCCTTTCTTTGATTGCTACAGGGCATGTCTATAGTGACAGGCAGTTGATGGATTTTATGGAGAAGACGTTCTATGCGTTCCAGTATAATGATCTTTTTGAGCTTGAACGTAATGTAAGTAAGGTTGTTGATATGCTCGGTGATTATAAGCTGGTTGAGTGGAGTGAGGAGGGTGATATTTCGAGTCCGTCGCTTTTCCAGAGTGCAAATTCTTATCATGCGGTTCGGAAGATGAGGGCGACTGTGCTTGGGAGGCGGGTTGCTGAGCTTTATGTTGATCCTGTGACTGCGTGGCTTTTTGTGCATGCAATACGGAAATGTGCGTCTATGAGGGTTTCTGAGATTGGGCTTTTGCATCTTGTCTGTTCTGCGCTTGAGATGAGGCCGCGGCTTCGCGTGGGTAAAGGGGATTATGAGTGGATTTACGAGGAGGCTGAGAAGGTTTCGGGGAGGCTGATTGTGCCTGATTTTGCGCGGGCGGATGAGGATGTGTTTCTTTCTGCGTTTAAGACGGCTTCTGCGCTTGATGCATGGATTGATGAGAGGTCAGAGGATTTTTTGATGGATAGGTTTCGGATGAGCCCGGGGGAGCTTCGGGCGAAGCTTGATAATTGTGACTGGCTGCTTTATGCTGTGTCTGAGATTGCGTTTATCTGCGGTTCTGAGGGATTGCGAGGGGTTATTGATGAGCTTCGGGTGCGGTTGAAGTATGGGGTTCGAGCGGAGTTGAGGGAGCTTGTGCGGATCCGCGGGATCGGGAGGGTTAAGGCGCGTGCGCTTTTTAAGATCGGGGTTTCGGATTTGACTTCTGTTCGTGAGGTTGGCTTTTCGGAGCTTGTCCGGGCGGTGGGGCAGAAGAGCGCTGAGGCGCTTAAGAAGAAGGTCGGGGATGATGTGACTAAATTGAAGGCGCAGAGGCGGTTCAGGTGAGGGTTTTAGTAATGTGTTTTATTGCTTTTCGGATGAAAATCTATTCTTGCGTATTTTTTTGTTATTGAGTCGACTCATTGGATGTAGAAAGGAATAAAAAGGTTTCTGATGTTATTACGCTATCGAAGTAAATATTACAACATAGAAGTAAATGAGGTGATTTTATGAAGTTTTTTGATTTTGACCCTGAAAAGGTGCCTAAAGAGATAAAGATTTTTGATGTGGAACCTGTAGCGCATGAATATGGTGAAGGAGAAGGGCCTGTTAGTAAATGGGTGAATAACTATGTCGGTGTTGAAAGTGTTACTGCTGGACCATATACAATTGATTTGATTGAGAAAACTCAGGGTGAGAAAAAGAATAGAGATGTAGAGTATGTACTGAGTATCAGTTTTGCTATTGGCGGGAATAAAATACCCGGTTATCAATCAATTCCTCTTAATGTCATAAAAAAGATTGTTGAGCACAATAAAGTAAAAGAAATTCCTGTAGACTATTATCCCGAAGTAAAAGAAATTTTTGATAATCTTACATACGTAGGTACCACGGAGCGCAGTGGAATTACTCTTCTTTGTATGCTTGCAGATGGGAAAAATGCGGTTGTTTTTGATGGTTATGATTCTGCGCTTATATCACCTGTTCCTGAAGCGAGTACGGAAGCAATTGATGCGATTCTGGAAGCTAAAAGTGAATAGCCTGATCAGGAATTTACAAGAGTATCGTAGTCCAGTTTGCCGTATTTCAGTATCAGGGAGATTGGGTACAGGGCGCCTAGTACGGGCAGGGGGTCTTTTATTGAGAGGACGTCTATGTATCTTAACTTCGCCACTTCAGTATAATTTTCTTCTTTTCTTCCCTACAGGCATTTGACAGTTAGGCTTTTTCACCCCCAAATCCGCTTTAATGAGATCGTAATTTTCAAAAATCGCCCAA
>QMVA01000035.1 GCA_003660865.1 Candidatus Nanohalarchaeota archaeon
ATTCTCTTTAGACAATACAAATATTTAAAAAGAAATAGTATAAACAATAGTAAGAATAAGATAGAGGAAAAAGAAATTATATGTGATATATTGTTTGAACTTCTGATAAACGACTGCACAGAAGATATTATGTACTAGTTCAATATACAGATATTTCATATATTTTATGAAAAAATCAAGGAATATGTGTGATATTGGTGGATTCCAAGCCTTTTAGTTGCTTGGGACCTTGGTATACACAACTAAAAATCAAGGAAAATGTGTGATATTGGTGGATTCCAAGCCTTTTAGTTGCTTGAGATCTTGGTATACACAACTAAAAATCAAGGAAAATGTGTGATATTGGTGGATTCCAAGCCTTTTAGTTGCTTGGGACCTTGGTATACACAACTAAAAATGGGAATAGTGGTGATGAAATGGAAATGATGCCGGAAAGTATGGGTTATGACAGGGCAATTGTAGTTTTTTCTCCTGACGGAAGGTTGTTTCAGGTAGAGTATGCAAGAGAGGCAGTGAAGAGAGGAGCAACAGCAGTAGGAGTGATATTCAAAAATGGTGTTATCTTCGGTGTTAAGAAGAGGGAATCTGCACTCGTAAAACCAGGTGAAAAAATATTTAAGCTGGATAATCATATTGCTGCAGCCACATCCGGGCTTGTTGCCGATGCAAGAGTGCTTGTAGATAGCGGAAGAGTAAAAGCGCAGCAGAACAGGATGATTTACGATGAATCAATATCTGTCTCAACAATGGCAAGATATATTGCAGACAGACAGCAGGTATTCACCCAATACGCAGGTGTCAGGCCTTACGGTGTATCATTTTTAATCGCCGGGGTAAATGACGAGGCAAAACTATTTGAGACAGACCCTTCCGGACTTCTGCTTGAATGCAAAGCAAAGGCAATCGGCAGGTCTGCTGAGAAGATCAATGAAATGTTTGAAAAAAAATACAAACAAGACATGAATGAAAAAGAAGCGGTTCAGCTCGTATGTGATGCACTTAAAAAAGAAGGAAAAATGACACTCGACGAACTGGTGATTCACATCATCACAAAAGACAGTTACAGGGAGCCGGCAACAGAAGACTTCAAGAAGCTAGGGATAAAAATATGACAAAAAGCACAGCAAAGGAAATAATTGCGCGATATGCTTCACATGGCTACAAGTTTGAGATTCTCGTTGACCCCCGTAAGGTCAAAGAATATAAGGAAAGTGAGGATATTCCTGTAAGAGATGTCATGATTGGTGACCATATCTTCACAGACATAAGCAAAGCTGAACGCGTGAAAGATGACCTGCTTATTTCAGTATTCAAAACAAGCGATGTATCCACGGTTGCAGAAAAGATTATAAAACACGGTGAAATACAGCTGACCATGGAACAAAGAAAAGAAGCGCTTGACCAGAAAAAGAACAGGATTGTATCCTTTATATCAAAACATGCTGTTGATCCTAAAACAAAACTGCCTCATCCACCCCAGAGAATCGAGAGTGCATTTGCAGAAGCAAAAGTCAAGATTGACCCGTTGATAAAAGCAGAAGATCAGGTAAAGGATATAATAAAACAACTGCGCCCTGTGATTCCTTTAAGTATTGAAAACAGGGTCGTTGCGTTTAGGATACCCATAAACTATAGCGGACCCGTAAAATCAGCAATTGTAAAATCAGGAAACATTTTAAAAGAACAATGGTCAGGACAATACTGGCTTGTGGAAACAGAACTTCCGGCAGGTATGCTGGATGAATTGTTCAGTGAAGTAAATTCGATAACTCATGGCGAAAACGAAAGCAAGCTCTTGACGTCAAAGCTATAATCAAAGGTGAGAAGATGGATAAAGAAGAAATAAAAGTAGAAAAAGTAAAAGAAACATCCCCTGCAGCAACAAAAGTTGTTGTACCAGGAGACATAATAAAAGAAAGCATGGACATACTTCCTGGGACAGGCGCATTCAGGGAAGGCAAGAATATTATCTCAAAAGTTCTTGGCATTGCAAAGACTGACGGTCGTGTAATTTCTGTTACACCCTTAAGCGGCGTATATTCCCCGCAGAAATGGGACTATGTAATAGGCGAGATAACCTCGATAAACTTCTCAAACTGGTCTGTTGACATATCCGGACCATACGAGGCAACCTTGCCAATAGCTGAAGTCAAAGGCTACATTGAACGCGATGCAGACCTTTCAAAGCATTATGCAATAGGAGAATTGATTTTCGCCAAAATTGTCGACGTCTCGAAGACAAAATATATCACTCTTACAATGAAAGACATGAAATCAAGAAAAATATCCGACGGATTTGTAGTGGACTTGACACCTTCGAAAGTTCCGCGCCTTATAGGCAAAGCAGGCTCAATGATAACAATGATTAAGCAAAGAACTAATTGCTTCCTGTCCGTAGGCCAGAACGGCAGAGTATGGTTAAAAGGTGACCATGAGGACATTGCATGTAAAGCAATAAAGATGATAGAGGAGCACTCACATACACCCGGCCTGACAGATAAAATCAGCGAGATGCTTGATAAAGAACTGAGAAAGGGGAAATAATAATTTGCAGGTGAAATACATGACGAAATCAGAGAGAACAGATAACAGAAAATTAGATGAAATAAGACCGATGAAAATGAAAATCGGCGTTATAAAACGTGCAGACGGCTCTGCAGAAGTTGAATTCGGCGACACGAAAGTTGTCGCAGCAGTATACGGCCCAAGACAGATTCATCCAAGGCACCAGGAAAGACCGGATAGAAGCGTTCTAAGGTGTAGGTACAATATGCTTCCGTTTTCAGTAAGCGATAGGAAAAGACCCGGGTACGACAGAAGATCAACTGAACTCGGGAAAGTCATAACAGAATCACTCCAGCCCGCACTATTCCTTGAAGAGTTTCCAAAAACCGCCATAGACATTGATATGGAGATAACACAAGCAGATGCGGGAACAAGAACAACAGCAATCAACGCAGCATCACTTGCTCTTGCGCATGCAGGGATTCCCATGCGTGATCTTGTGACATCTGTCGCCGCCGGTCGCGCCAACAAGAAACTGCTGCTTGACATGACAAAGGAAGAAGAAGATGCGCCCGATGCAGTCGATTTACCTGTGGCTATGATGCCACGAACAGGGAAAATTACTCTTCTGCAGATGGATGGGATAGTATCTCCCGAAGATATTGAAAAGATAGTAGATATTGCAGAGATAGGATGCATGAAGATTTACGAGATGCAGAAAAAAGCGCTTCTCGAAAAATACAGCTCATAAAGCACGGAGGTAATGATTATGACACTTAAATTAACTAAAGAACGTATACTGGAAAACATAGTGAAAGGAAAAAGGCTTGACTCAAGGAAACTTGACGAATACAGGGAAATCAGGATTGAGACAGGTATCAGTAAGAAAGCAGAAGGTTCTGCAAAAGTGACCATCGGCGAGACAGCAGTAATAGCTGGCGTGAAGATG
Organism: Candidatus Nanohalarchaeota archaeon; assembly: GCA_003660865.1. Classification (GTDB taxonomy): domain Archaea; phylum EX4484-52; class EX4484-52; order EX4484-52; family B79-G9; genus B79-G9. The sequence goes on from QMVA01000035.1 coordinate 3,455, forward strand.
GCTACAGCAACACCGTATCCGGACACACCAGAAGAAGGCGTAATGACAACATCAGCAGAATATCTCCCAATGGGTGCACCGGAATTTGAAAGCGGCCCTCCGAGAGAAGATGAGATAATACTCGGGCGCATTGTAGACAGGGCAATCAGGGAATCAAAATGTATTGATTTTGAGAAACTGTGCATAGAGCCAAAAGAGAAAGTCTGGATGGTGTTTATCGATATACTTGTAATGAACCACGACGGTAATTTATTTGACGCATGCGGGCTTGCTGCTATTGCTGCCCTGAAAGACGCAAAGATGCCAGTTCTTACTGACGATGGTACAGTAGACCATGAACATCTCAAAGGCAGCCTGCCGATTAAAGGCACCCCAATCACAATCGCTGTCAAATGCTACAAAGGCAAATATATTCTGGATACAAATGCAGACGAAGGAGAAGCAATGACCACGCAGATCGTTGTCGGCTCAAACGACGACGGAACCGTAAGCTCACTGCAAAAATGCGGCACAGAAGGACTCACAAAGAAAGAAATTGCAGATATGTTGAAACTTGCAGTGGATACATCAAAGAAAGTCAGGACAAAGCATTTCAAGTAAAGAATAAGAGAAGTATGAAAAGAAATAAGTTTTATAAAAGTATGTGCTCTCTAATATATGATTGGTGGTAATTATTGCAACAAAAAAAGTAGGAACTACAGGCAGATTCAGTTCACGATATGGTGTGAAGACACGTATGAAAGTGGCAGCAATTGAAAAACTTTCGCGCGCGAAGCACCAGTGCCCAAGCTGTATGAAACAATCCCTCAAAAGGCAGTCAAAAGGTATCTGGGTATGCAGGTCGTGCGACATAAAGATTGCCGGTGGCGCTTATTCACCCGAGAGCCCTGCTGCAAAGGTAATAAAGCAGATTACAAAAACAAGGTCTGTTAAAGAATAGGATGTGATACACATGTATGTTTGCTATGAATGCGGTCAGGAAATTGATATAAAAAGAATAACACCCGGACTATTTTGCCCAAAATGTTCAGGTCGTATTCTCGTAAAGCTCACACCTCCCGTAACTAAGACTATAAAGTGCATCTAAATGTACAAGTCTGTTATAGAAATTGACGGTCAGAAAGCAGATAATGATTTGATACATAAAGCGCTGGCACCGGACATGAAATCAACAGTTCGCGCAAATATCTCAGTGAGTTCTGGAGAGACCCTGAAAATAGAGATTCAGGCAAAAGACATAACCTCACTCCGGGCCGTAATTAACACTGTGCTCAGGCAAATTAAGCTCATTGAAGATGTTACAAAAACAGGTGATAATAATGACAATAGAACAAAATGATATTTCATTGCAGTATCAGCAGATGCAGCAGCAATTGCAGATGCTCATGATGCAAAAAGAGCAATATCGGATGCAACTTGCAGAGATCACCAAAGCAGAAAACGAACTCAAAACCGCAAAAGGTGATATATTCAAGGCAGCCGGCATGGTCCTCATAAAATCAGACAAAGAATTAGTCAAAGAAGACCTAGCAACCCAGAAAGAGACTATTGAGCTGCGCATGAAATCCTTCGAAAAACAGGAATCCCTCCTAAAGACGCGCCTGACCGAAGTTCAGGCCAAACTCATGGAGTCATTCAAAGGAAAAGGCCAGGCAGCGCAGTAAACTCATTTTACAGAACTGACTATTCGTACCAGAGAACCAGAACAAATTTAAAGTTGATATTTCTTAACAGTAGTATGTTATACGGAATTATTGGCGCTTTACTACTCGGACCAGCAGCTTACTTCTTCTTCGAAGAAAGCCTTCTTGCTGGCGGAATTGCCGCTATTCTTGGATATGAAATAGGTGACCATGTCGAAAAGCAGTATATTGGACAAGCAACTCCAGATGACGTTACTCAAAAATATAAGGATTATTCATAATTCTGTCTCATTCGATTGGATATATATTACTGTTTTTAGCGTTTTAATTTTAAAATCGCTGGATCACATACGAGCAAGTAATTTTCTGCTTTTCAAACCGAATCGTTAAACAGCTCATCTGAGCGCAAAATATATATATATATAATTTACTACTTAATCATAGTTATAATATCCATTATACACATAAATTACAAAGATTCAACAAAATATACAGATATTCCATATGAAATTCAATCTCTTCTAAACGCTGAACCACAAAAGCCAGACACAATCATGTTTCCAGAATTTAGATTTAGAACAGAACAGATACTCAATTCATATAATAAGGTCTCAGATATTGCAAGTGAACATACTTGCGATATTCTCCTTGTACCTAGACATAACTCATTTTCAAACCCGAAAAAAGATTGGAAAGCAACTAAAAAAATGCTGTCAGATTCAGATATAATTATAGAGGATACAAACATCAATGATGATTTCATTAGTGAAGCCATGGGTTTCTGGTTCGACAGAAAAGGACCTGTATACTGCTTCCCAAAGGTTCGTAAGCATCATCCAGTACATAAGATACCTGAAAGAGACATAGGCGTAACAATTTATGCAGAAATGTACCATATTAAGCCAGAAGACCTTGAAAGCATAAAAATACTTTACAATCCATCAGCAGAAGACAATGATATTTATTTGCGTGGAAGAAACATGCGATATTCTGGAATGGATGATAGCAAAATTATTGAGCAATACTCATGTGTATATCAGGACCCTGTCGGTAATTGGGATGAAATTGAACGATGTTTATTGGAAGGCAAAAAGTTAAGATTAAAAGTAAATGACGAAGAAAAGAAAAAAGTAATCATTGAACTAAAAAAAGACTCTTCTTATCTTACTGTCAATAAGTCTGTCTCAGAAGCGCTAAAACATAGAAATATTCCTATAATAAGATGTGATACACGTAACTGTAGTGGTCTGCTTTATAAACCAAAGAATTCACAAGTTGATTTAGAATACAATGATACTTATTGTATGTTAAGATTAGATACTTAACGGTTATGTTTGATATGAATCGGGGACATTTTCTAACATAAATTTTTTGGTCTTAACCTCAATAATATTTTGTTGTCGTTTATTCTTCTAAATTATTCTATCACAGTAATATAGGCCATAGATATTTGCATAGGAAATGAGGTGTTCAGACTCATAAGCCATCACGGAAAAAATTTTCATACCCCATGTAACATATAGCTTTTTAAAGTTAGAGGTTGAAATAATTGGGTATTCTATATAATGTATGTGATATCATGGGATTAAGACCGGCAAGGATTTATAAGGACTTCAAGAGACCATATACCCGAAGGGCTATCAAGGTGCATCGCAAGTCGTACATCAAGGGTGTGCCGGGCAGTAAACTGAATGTTTTCAATATGGGTGATGTGAAAGGAGAGTTTGAGCATACGGTACATATTGTGCTTGAGAAAAATTCACAGCTTCGGCATAATGCTTTAGAGGCGTGCCGCGTGGCTGCTAATGCTTATATTAGGAAGAATGTTGAGGATAAAGGTTATTTCCTGAAGATCCGTGTTTTTCCGCATCATGTACTGCGTGAGCACGCCCAGGCAGCTATTGCGCAGGCAGACCGTTTCTATCAGGGTATGTCGCACCCGTTCGGGAAGCCGACAAGTACTGCGGCACGTGTGAGAAAAGGGCAGCCTGTTATGAGCCTAAGTGTTAATGCTGGTGATATCACTGCTGCAAAAGAGGCATTCAGGCGCGCAGGGGATAAACTGGGTGTGAAGAGCAGGATTTTGGTTGAGTGAGTTTCTTTTTGTTATAGTATCGGTATCTGAGCATTACATTTCTCATGTGTCCAGTATTCCGGGCTGGCATCCACAAGTAATAAATGCTCGTGGATGATCTGTTTCACGGAATATGAAATAGTATGTTGCGCCCTGTCCTTTTTCAGACTCAACATATATTACTCCATTATGTGCTCCAATATATTTTTTCACGATAGCCAGACCAATTCCTGTGCCTCCGGTTGTTACGCCATACTCAAAGATGCTATCTATAATCTTATCAGGTATACCTTCTCCATTGTCTCTAACATAGAGCATCTCTTTTTCCATGTCATATCCTATTGCTATTTCGTTTTGACTATCTTCGTTTTTTCCGTATTTGACTGCATTTGATATCAGGTTTTGATATACCTGTGAAACGCTTCTTTCGTGGGCTGTGATATGTGGCAGGGATTCTATTGTTAGTTGAGTACCTTCTAGATTGTATCTGTTTTCTGCCTGATACTCAAACCCGCAAAATTCTGCTGCATCTTCAACTAAATTGTAAAGTTCAAGTTCTGTTTTCTCGCCAATGAGTTGTCCTGCCTGCGACAGGTCCGACAGGTCAGAAATCTACTTCTTTATATGCTATGTTCACATGATTCTCTGCTTCAGGAATACTTAAAAGAAGTTCAAGATAACCCATAATGACAGTCAAAGGTCCTCTTAAATCATGTGTCATTGTGTCAAGCAGTGTTTTTTGCGTATTTACTTCTTTTTCAAGTCCCGCATTATCTACTTTAAGTTCTGCATTACATGCTTCAAGTTTTGTTGTGTATGATGATAGTTCTTCTCCCTTTTCGCCAAGCATGTATTGTTTTATCATTAATGTTATATCTGTGTCATTTTTAGGCATATTTTACACCATTTGTAGGTAGTATATTGTTCTTTTCAGGCATTATATTATCTATAGGTAGTAAAAGTATATATGTGTTGTGTTTTAGAATTTGCAATTGCAGAACAAGAATATCAGCATCTTTGTGTTTCGTATCTTACTGTGTGTGTTTCTTGTGGCTGCTCAAGTTTGGGTTTTTCTGTTGTTTCTTTTGGTATGGTTGAGTTTTGGGTATTTCTTGCTATCACTTTGAGTTGTGCCAGTGCTTTTATCATGCCTTCGAATGATTCCTGCGGGGAGTCGTAGGGGCTGAAGTATTTGTGGACGTCGCCGTCTGCCCAGTGTTTTGTGCAACAGTAGTAGAGGTGATCAGATGTCTGGAGTGTGCGCCATATATTCAGAAGATGCTGGTTGTTAGTCTCTTTTACGATGTGACCGACCCTTTCAAGTTCGCTAAAGAGAAGGCGCTGCATATTGTTGCCAAGCCATGCAGATGTATCGCGCTCCACGTCTGCCCATGAGATTGTGCTGAATTCGTTTACAGATATTGTGCCCCTTATCGGGTATTTTTGGATTGTTTCTGAGGGTGTGAGGAATTCTACATGGTCCCATTTGAGTATCTCGTATGGGAGTTGTTTGAGGAAATTGAATATGCCTGTGTCGTGCCACTGGTGTTCGCCGAATGTCTCGTAGTCCATGAAGAGGTTTATTGTCTCACCTTGGCATGCGGCTACCCAGCTTGAATATTTTTCGGCGGTTACTGGCCAGTGTTGGAACCATCTTGCTGAGAATCTGTATGACATGTCGTCGCTTAGGGAATAGTGTCTTAAAAGTATTGCAAGGTTTGAGTTTGGGGGGTGATATATGTGTTCTGGTGATTTCCAGCCTTCGAGTATCCACTCAATTCCTTCTGCAAGCATCCCGATGTAGCCCATCTTCTCTACGGTTTCCGCTATGCGGTCATTGTAGAGAAGTTCTGTGTTCCTGAAGACTTTTGGCTCAACTCCAAGTATTTCTTTTATTTTCTGGTGGTTTAGTTTTGCCTGTTCTGCAAATTCTGGTCTTTGAGTGTCTTTGCCCCAGAATGCGGATAGTGAGTGGTAATATGTCTCGTTGAGGAATTCGACGCAGCCGGTTTTTGCGAGTTGGACAAATGTTTCGAGTACGTTCTTGTCGAAGCGCTCCAGTGATTCTATGAATAGACCAGGAAGTGAGTACGATATCTTGAATTTTTTTTTCTGGCTTTTGTAGAGGTCAATCTGTTCGAGCATTGTCTGATTTGCAGGATAGTAGCATTTTTCTGAGACTTTTTTGAGGACTTCTTTGTTTTTTTTGTCGTTGAAAATTGCGCGCTCCAACTCTTCGGGGGTTTTACAGTCTCTTGTGTTTATATTATGACCTGCATTTATGCGGCGGGGTTGGTGTACCTGAAAATAGAAACAGACAGATGACATAGTATTTCTGTGTTTTCTGGATTATTTATAGTTTATTGTTTTGTTTCAGCGATTTCTTTTAGCTTTTGAAACACTAAAGATTCTGGGCTGTCCAAAAAGTCGCATGTGGGTGCTGTTGTATAACCCTCAAGTATATTAATTCCTAAGGACATAATACTTCCTACTATCTTATGGGGGAGATATTATATGGGGAATGAAAAGAAAAAGAAGGTACGTCGCACACCGATTGA
>QMVA01000036.1 GCA_003660865.1 Candidatus Nanohalarchaeota archaeon
TAATTTTGTCAAGGCGCATGGAACACTATCTGTCAAATCATCTAAGAATTGGATAGTGGAACACATTACTCCTGCAATGAAAGCAGGTATTAGCGGGCGTGTCTGTGGGATAGCAGATATATTCAGTTGTCACGTATAAATTGGTGGGGTACCATCTTTCTGTTTTTTCAGATGCAGTAGAAGTAGGTGCGATTTCGCACTTCAGTAAATGATACTAAAGTGATATAATCGAACTATGTGAGTAATGCAAAACCAAAAAGGTAATTAATATGAAACCCAAAAAGCTGATTTTATCAGTTATCATTATTCTGGTCATTTTCTTGCTGATCGGAATTCTTTTAGTCAATACCTGGTTAAAAGGAGAAGAACAGCCAATACCTCCTCAAAATATCACCGACGTTACCGTGTCCACCTCAATGACATTTGGCGTAATAATAGATTCCGCATCATATCGTTATCCGGGACATGATAATGGCCCGGTAGACTTGAATAACGCAAAAAAAGAAGTAGATGCTGCAAAAGAACTTGGTGTGGACTTCGTGAGATTTGATATAAGGAATGAAATGCTTGAATATCCAAAAGAGATACAGAAACTTGACGATATCATTGATTACGCGCGATCTAAAAATCTGGAAATTTACATAGGTGTATACGGCATGGAATCATGGATGGGGCTAAATATGTGGCTTCCCGGGCACGCCTATGGAGGTTCCGGAAAAGCAGACTGGAACGAATTCAGGAACATGTACACTTCTGAATCAAAAAATCTGGCAGAAAGATACAAACCAGACTACATGATGATAATGGTAGAATGTCCATTTAACGTGGGCAATCAACTAAATACTATAAGAACCACAGAAGAATGGGTTAACTACACAAAAGAAGTCGCAGCCATGATTAAAAGCATCTCTCCGGACACGAAGCTCGTCTTAAACCAGATCGTCCGAAAAGGCGGAGGACCGCACGAGAACTCAGAATTTGAATTTACAGAAGCGATTATATCAGATAACACCACACAGATTGATATTATTGGCGCAGATCCATACTCTCTTGACGATCTGGAAGATCAGGTTTCAAATCTTCTTCATCTCAAAAAGAAATATAATTGGCACGGCGACATTTGGATTGGTGAAACAAACTTACTTGCTACCAGTAGATTATTCCGTCGTTCCACTCTCAAGGAAGATGAAAACCAAAAAAAATATTTTATTTACGCAATATACCTCGCCGCAAAAAATAACTTTGACGGCTTTTGTATCTTCTATTTCAGGGACGGCACCAATGATGCGGGGATGGGTATTATGTATGATGATTTTGCTCCGAAGCCCGCTTACAATGCCATCAAAAAAATCCTGCAAAACACAACCATGCCTTTCATCCCGGGCCTAAAGGCATGACTAGCTGCTTCGCAACAGACAGAGGGGATTCTGGTATAAACTCTTAAAAAACCATTATTGAAAGAACAACATCAACGCCTCTTAATCCTCCCTGACAACCCTAAAATCATCATCAATATCAAATCTGACATCATCTGCAATGCCCTTAAAGATACTTCTAAGCAAAATCATCTCTCTTCTCTTAAGCGCCATATATCGAAGCATAACAGCGATACTGAATGCATAATCCTGCGCCATATCCCTGACATAATCCAGCAAAAAATCATCAAGCCTTCTCACAATCCCGTTAATCTTTCCGCTTTTTCGAAACTCATTAAACCCATTCTTAAATGCTTCCTCATAAGGCGTACCAGCCACAATCCCTAAAACCTCCTCTACATTATCAACCATACGCAGCTTATCCCTCTTATCTGTATCTATAAACAGTCCTATAGGCACAAACTGCTCACGATTTTCATTCGCATCTGCCTTCTCCATGATAAGCCTCAAAGCAACAATGATATTTAAAATATCTGCCCTGAGAGCGCAAAAATTCCTCACAACCATTGAATCAACAGGATTCATGATTCTCTGTTTTCTCTTTCGCAAAAACCCGCGTCTTACAATTGAGCGCTCTCCATCCTCATATAACTTCAAAATGTTGTACTTATCAAGCATAGCATCAAGCATCGCCGGATTCTCTTTTCCCTCCGGATATTTTCTAAGATACTCATCAATTATCCTGTAATACTCTGTACCCTTCAACTTCTCAACAGCAGAGGCAACATCTTCTGAAAAAATAACATCACTCATCCGCTTGCACCCCAGAGCGGGCACATCCACAAAATTATAGCAGACATCATCCTTTCCAATCTCAATATCATTCATAACAATGCGCATCGCGTTCAGGACATTATATATTTCCCACTCACGCAGATAATAATTTGCAACGGGGGCACTCAGCTTAGGGGAGAACTTCTGCACATCAGAGATATGCCTGACAAAACACTGGCTAAACGCCATATCACAATTCCCGGAATCAACATCATCTATCTCAGCATAGTCAGTACCTGACAACAACCCTAAACCATCCTCAACTGACTTCTGACTTCCAATATCCCTTATGCGCGAAATAGAAAGAAGCCGCGCCTCCATCGCACTAATCCTTGCATTGGAATACGCATACGCAAAAACAGGCCACATCCTGCGTACTGTTAAAAGAACAACCAACACTAAAAAACCGGAAATCCCGCCGGCAACAACCAGATACATGCTATCAATCATGATACACCCAATCCCATCCATTTCGCAAAATCAAAATAAAAAAAATCACCTGAAATTTGATATCCCAACCGGAGCAAGATCCGGAGTATTACGCGAATTTCCAAGCCGGCGATTTTTAGTCTTCCCAAGTGAATTATATCCGCAGCAAGCTGCGGGTATGGACCCACTTTGGAATCAACCAAACAATATTTTAGACACACTTGTCCTGATTTCATCTTCCTTGCTCCTGAAAATACCATCAAACGAATAATCAAGAAACATATCATTACCCTCATCCCAAAGAACAATCCCCGCACCCATTTTCCTAACCTCTTTTTCAAACCTGACATCACGCCCTGCCTCTTTTTTAACTGCATCAAGATAATTCAGATCAAAAACATCAAGCGTTTCCTTGTTCCCAAGAATCATAAGTTTATCTGTTGTACTGCACTCAATAGTGCCACGCATCAAAAGCCTGCGCAACTCATCTTTAAACTTCAAAGGACCATTACACTCAAGTTCATTCATAGCAACAGAGACAACATCACAAATAACCTCTTCCTTCACATCAAGCATCATCCTGTTCATCTCAACATTAGTCTGAGCGTCAATCTTTTTACGCTCAGCATCAGCTTTTTTTCCTGCATCAAGAAGAATGTCATCCTTGATTTTTTTCAGGCGCAAATCAGTATCTGCATTCATCTCATCAATCTTTGCACCAGTCTCTTTTTCAAGTTCCTTTATCTTAGAGCGCACTTTAATTTTGATTTCATCCTTGATAAGCATTGAGCCGTCATGAACTATCATATACACCATCCCCACTAAAGCAATCCTAGCCCAATCAGGATAAGAACACCGCCTGCAAGCCCGAAAATTGCAAATGTTTCAGCCATTGCAGAAAGTACCACGAACTTCCCAAACGCCTGCGGCTGCCTGGCAGACGCAGAAATACCCCTTGTGGCAATAGCAGCTTGTGAAATAGCAGAAAGGCTTGTAATGCCGATAGTAAGTGCTACACCCATAACCGCAACACCTGTCATCAAAGATACCTCTTTCAGGGGCGTTGAAAACATCCCCACACTAAGCATAATCAAAATTCCGCCAAGCAGCCCGTAGACTGCCTGAGTTTGCGGTAGCGCCTGGAGTACAAGCGCAGTCCTAAACTGCTTCGGATTTTCAGCAACAGCTCCCGCCCCAGCCATGCCGGTCATCCCGACACCGATACTTGAAGAAAGCCCCGCCATACCTATTGAAACCCCTGCCGCAAGCGCAGCAAGCGCCATACCAATTCCAATTGCCATACATATATCTGTGGTCAAACCCCTATTTATAGTTTTATCATTGTTTGCTTAGAATTCAAAACAATTCGTTCGTATCCGCTTCCAGATACAATTCAATAGCTTCCTTTATATTCTTAAGAGCTTCTTCTTTCGTTTCACCTTCTGAGATACACCTATTCAGAGAAAGCACGTATGCGCTAAATTCTCCCTCTTCCTGCGCCTCAGGAACAATAGTCTGCTTCATAATAACAACACTCACTTCTCAACCACAGTAACTTTCCTTTTTATTGAATAGGGCTCAAACTCAACCCCGCCACCATCGAAAAACTTCGAGAAAAACTCAACATACTGAAGCCGCAAAGAATGTATCCCTGCGCCGAGGACGCCTACCATCAGATTAAACACATGCCCGAAAACAAAAATAAGCGACCCCACAAAAATCCCGATATACGGGATATTCAAAGAAAACCCTGCAAACATATTGACTATGTTTGCGATGCCTTCAGTGGCAAGACAAAGCGCAAGCAGCCTGATAAAAGAAAGGTCATCACCTACATATCCTGTAACATCAAAAAAGCCGAAAAGTGTCTGCACACCATTGCTCTTCGCAAGCATAACAAGAGCCAAAAGCAAGACTGCACCCATAGCAGTTGCAAAATAAGACACACCTGAAAACAACCCGAACTTCCACCAAAAGAATAACCCAAACAGCCCTACCTGAAATATCATCATCCCGACGTGACCGACAATCTGGTCTTCAAGTGATTTAATAGACTGCTTCCGCTTATACTTCACACTCTTAATCTTATTGACACAGTCCGCAATCCCGAGCAAATAGCCAATATTAATATAAACAACACCCACTACAAGCGAAAAAATCATGACAGCAATAATCGGATTTTCCACATGATGCCCAAACACAGAGAGATTCGACTCACCAAGTGGGTCAATCAGATACCATATCCCCGGGAATACCCTGCGAAGCGCATCACCAAAATACCCCCCGCTGATAACCCCGAAAAACACAGAAGATACACCAAGCATCACAAGCATAATCCCTGCGTCCCTCCTGCTCACATGCACTTTCCTGTACGCAGCATAAAACAAAAACCCAATAAGCGCAAGCAACAGCCCATAGCCGACATCGTTAAGCATAAACCCGAAAAAAAACATCATCGCAGGTGCAATAAGAATAGTTGGGTCAAAATCATTATACTTCGGCGTAGAATACATCCTGGTGAGTCCCTCAAATCCCTTCAAAAAAACAGGATTATCCAGAAGCACAGGCACCTTATGCGCCTGATCCTCTAAGAGGGGCTCAACAGAAAAAACAATGACCTTTCCAAAACAGGCATCCTTTACCGCAGATATCGCTTCACTCTCGCGCCTCTCACTCACAAAAAACTCAAGCACAAAAGACGTTTCAGTACCCGCGCACTTTGAAAGCAGCGAATACCTGTCAAGAATAACAGAGACTTCATCCCTTAGTGCAGCCACTTTCTCCCCGCGCTTATTTTTACACGCACGAATCTCGCACAAAATGCCCTCCTCATCATCCTTAAGCAATCCGATTTTTCTCTCAATCTTTCGTATCTCATCCTTTGGCTTATTTTGCACCTTCGGAATCTCAAGAATCTTTGCATTAATCTGGTTAAGCGTTGACAAAACAGTATCATCAATCTCCTTTGGATACGTCAGAAGCACAAGCAAATCATTCCCGCTATCTGTCCTCTCAATAATGATTCTTTTGAAAGACTCAAGCTTTGGCCTAATCTCATCAAAACTCGCAGCATCTGTCCTGAAAAGCTTATTGCAAAAATAATCAGAACCATTCAACTCACCAAGCTTAGCATCAATTCCTGAAATCATCTGAAGAACATTCTTTTCGCAAGCAAGTTCTATTTCAGATTCCCTGCATCTTTCAATACCCTCGTGCGCATCAGCCATACTTTCTCCAATCTCATCAATAAGTATTTTTATTGTCGAAAGAGTTTCCTTCTCATCCACATCCTTTACTTTTATTTTCACCTGCGCTTCTGGAAAGAAAGAGCCCTTAACCTTAGAATCATCAAACTCTGAAAAAACATTATTGATATCATCAAGCTTCACCTCATATTGGCGAAAAGCAGCCTCATTATCAAAACAGACCTTCTCACCCAAAAGATGCTTCCATTCAGCATCATCAATCCTTTTGGAAATATCACTTATATGCACCGCACCAAGCTTATGCAATCTGGCACAGATATCATTCTTATAGTCAAGAGGCACTATGACCTTCACTTTCTTCATTTTCACGGGTCTAAGCATCTCTCCCACCGCAAACTACATCCAATATGTGCCGTATTGCTTTCTTCTTTTTAGGAGCACATGACTTTTTCATTTTCAGAATATCTTTCCTGCATACATCAAGTCTTTCAGCCCGCTCATCAAGCGCTGCCTTTTTAGCATGTTCAACAACTTTCAGAGCCCTCTTTTTAGCCCACTCTGTCTCAGTCTCAATCCTTCTCATGCATGATTTTTCAGCACACTCTAATTTCCTGGCACATTGCATTTCACATTCATCAAGCGTCTTCTGCGCCTTAATTTCTGCATGCCTTATCCTCTGGATAGCCTTGGCTTCAATCATAGAAAAATTATAGTTTTCCTTGAATTTAAAGGTTTATAAAAAAAAGTAAAAATCAGGAAATAAAACGCGAAGTCCACTCAGGCCTCTTTGGACCTGGCTCACTTTTCAGCATCTCTCTCCATTTCTCATCAGTCAACCGGTCTTTCATTGGCCAGGGAAATTCATAATAACTAAACATCGGCCCGACCGCGAGCCCTACTCTTCCGTCTTTTGAAGCATGCGCAACAAGAATCCAGTCAATCTTTCCTGTCCCGACCTCTAAAGCTTTCTTGGTATTTGTCTCAGTATGAACATCAGCAATTATTGTTGTCTTGAATGCATCATCCTTTCCCTCAAGATTCCTGTGTGTCTCAACATCAGAACCAGAAGGCTTCTTGTTTGTCTCAACAGTCAGTGCAGAAGCAAGATTTTCAATAATGCGATTGAACACAGAATCAATGTTTTCTATGTAATCATAATCCCTTTCACTTAATGCCTTCCCTTCAAGCTCTTTTTCAGAAATCTCCTGCAGTCTTGCCATCATGTCCCGGCTCTGCTCCAAGGAATTTTTAACACCATCGGTTAAGCAATCCTGCTCGTCTAATCCTTGTATCAAAAATTCAGTAATGTATTTTGCCCTTGCATAAAGCTCAGGGTTCGGCTCAACATATCCATAATATTTTGACTGTATTGGCCGGGGTCCAAGAGAGGTTTCGCTATCCATCATCATAACTGCCCGTGTATAACTCTGCTTCACATATAAAATTGTGTCATGCCTCAATTGCGCCCAGCTGGACAATGCCGTGATTAAATCCTTATTTTTCCAGGCTTCAGACCTCATCCAGTTTGGATAACCAGCAGGCTTTTCTTTTAAGACCGGCTGTACCATCCAAAGCCAGGTATTATAGAGATTCTCAGTCCATTTGTTCTGCCCATAACTATTGACCAAAGTCTTCATTTCCTGATTTTTGGCATCATACATACAGAAATCTGAAATTTTTTGCTCTTTTAAAATCTCATCAGCTCTTTTCGAGCCTAAGGCAGACATCACATCCAGACCGGTTGGCATGAACCTGCAAACACCATACAACTGTTTTTCATCAAGCCCGCCACACATTTTGTAATAATTCATCTCCATTGCTTTTGAACAAACTTCATTCCAGTATTTTACTTTATCGTCATCCATATTGCTGCACGAATAATAGAATTCATCCGGTTTGCTCAACTGTTGCATGGTCTCCCTGCACGTTATTACTCGTTCGTAATCTTCTGACTTCGAATTAACTCCGACATTATTGTAAACCATATCAGACAAGACATGAGAATCAATAGCATATCTTTGTCCTATTAGCCTCAGTCCCTGCGTAGTCTCTTTCAGGTTGCCTGCAACATCAAACTCAAAGCCGCCAAGAATTTTTGGTCCTCTCTGCTTTCGTATTTCAGACTGAATTTTTTCAGTTATCTGCTGTTTTAATTCCTTGTTTTCATCAAATTCATAATCAAAAAGATTAAAAACCGCAGTATCATATTCATAAAAAGTCAGGTCATCTGACGCACCTGCAAAAAACCCGGTAACAGTATATATCCTGTCCCATAGACCAATTGTCTTTGCAGATTTTACAGCATCAGTCAGAAGAACTGCCTGCTTAGTCCATCCCTCGCCATTCGCTTTGAACGTAATCCTTCCAAGCCACATCATTGCCTTGAAATACTGTTTAAGCTCATCACTTGAAGTATAATGCCCGCGAGGGACATACTGTGAATAATCCTCACAATAGCACCTTTTAGAGCAGACTTGGATATACAGGTCCTGGAACTCCCAAACCTTACCTTCATAAGTTACCTTTCCTTTAACTTCCTGATTGCATTTATAATCCATTGATACCGGATACAGCCTGTCACTACAGACATCAGGACAGTCTTTGCTGAATAATTCATTTTTGTAAAACCCAACATGTTCCTCTATTCTTTTTATCTCCTGCTCAACTTCATCCCTAACCATTCCCGGAACCTCAAAATCCGGATCCATTAGTTTTTTTGCAACACAAAGATATGCCACATTCCTTCTGGATAACTCCTTTAATTCCTCATCATCCAAGCCATTATACTGCGCCATAGACTCTATTATGACTTTGTCCAAAAATTCATTCAACATTGGAGAAAGCCTTTGAATCTCTATATTCTTCAAAAGTACATTAAACTCAATATGAAACAGATGCATAACAGAATCCGTTGTAATTATAATCGGCACTCCGCTTTGGCTATATTCTCTTTTACCATCAACGTCATAACTCCTCGACGTACTAAGTTCACTATACGCGTGTTCAAAACGATCATCATCTCCGGAAATAATGACAACTCCGTTATTCAATAATACTCTTTCTTGTTCCCCTGTCAGATCCATATTAAATTTTCCCAAAATATCTCTTCTGTAATTTTCAGGAAGCTCGCCAAGTGGCAGCGCATATTCCTCATTATCATACTGCTTTTCTGTAAACGAATACACTGGCGCATCATAACTTAAGACGGGTTCATTTATTTTCCCGGAAGTGTATTTCGCAATCTTTTTAGCACCATATTCATCAGTGCATCCACAGGCAAGAACAATAGAGACCAGCAATAAACCCAAAATCATATATTTTCTGCAAATCACAGTAATCACGTCTTAACTCTGGTTTTATTTAGGGTTTCACCACATATAAAGGTTATATGTAACTACTCAGACATCCCCTCATCATCAAAATCGCCCAAAAGTATAGCGATTTACCTTATATTTGACTATATCTGATAAATTATTGTGAAAATCGCAATATAGTTAGAGGGTGCTGTTTTTCTCTTTTAACAAATTTTGGATAGAGCGAATTTGATTCTCTTGACATACTCGTCCGTTGCTGATATCTATGGGCTGAGTAGTTGCGGTTATATCAACTATTGCCTATCCCACAATATAAATTCAATAGTTTGGCA
>QMVA01000037.1 GCA_003660865.1 Candidatus Nanohalarchaeota archaeon
CACAATCCCGATAAACATCACAAATACAGGTCTTGTAACTGCATACAATGCAACCCTCACAGGTGTTTTGAGCCAAAATGCAAGCGCGTGGACAATACACAGCAAATCACTTGGAAACATATCCGGATCATCCCTGACCGGGACCAACATAACATTAGCTGTTGCAAACGCAACATGGCCCGGATCATACTGCTTTACTCCAAAAATTACATGGCAGCATCCAAACGGAACCAGTGCAGAATACTCATGCCCGCCTGTTTCAATAATAATCGCATCCAACAAGACCGTTGTGTTTGAAGACCATCACCTGGACTTCACAATCATGCACGGAACAACAAACTCAACGCAAATAAAAATAAGCTCAACCGGGAACGACAATACATCATCCATAGAACTCTACAGGCAGAATATCGCCTCAAACATGACAGTGACTTTAAACCAGACAACCATTCCCGGCATAACTGCGGGGCAATCAAAGTACATAATAATGAATATCACTCCTGCACCCGGTACCGTGAATGATACATATACATTCGATATTGCTCTTTACCATGATGGTGCTCTTGCAGAGACATATCATTACACTGTAATTGTTCCTACCTCATTTTCATGGGAGAAAAACACAGATGAAACCACAATAAACGGTGTTTCAGGCCAGGATGCGATAGACGAGAGCACCTCGATCACAAATACAGGCAACAATCCTATATCATATACAATATCACTTGCAGGAAACATAACCGATTACGGCATCATGGAACTGGCAGAAAGCATGACAACGATCCAGCCGCTTGACAGCTACAATATCCGGCTGAACCATATTGCTCCCAATCAGAACAATTATTTTGAAGGCACACTAAAAATACAGAACGGAACTTATTATGAGAACATCAAAATCAAATATCATTCATACATCGCTGACTTAAATATAGTAAATATCAGCCCAAATTACAATATTATTTCAGCAGACAGCATAAATATAACAACACAGTTCACATTCGGCTCAAACAATATCACAGAGAGTACAATATACACAATAAAAATAAACAACACAAACTGCGCAATTACTCAAAATACAACACAGGGAGGATACATGACCCATACCTGCACAGCCCCGGCTGTACCAGACGGCTTGTACCATGACATAGAAGTCACCGCAGACTACACCTGGGAAACAGGAATCATAAGTATTACAGAAACAAATACAAGTGCAATCCATTACAAAGACATAACAGCGCCGGTAATAACCCTCGCAAACTCCACAGCAGACACAGAAATTAACAATAACATAACAGTTGACTTCACAGCAACAGACAACATTGAAGTCAGCGCAAAAAAAATCACCATCTACTATCCAAATTCTACACTCTACCATGCAACCCCGATGACTGGAACATCAACACAGGTACAGATGCCATCAACAATCGGCATATACACAATAAACTACACAGTAAACGACACAACAGGCAACATAAACTCCACAGCAACGACATTTGAAGTCTATGAATGGAAAAATATCTCTGGGTGTCTCATAGACCTTGAATCAGAAATCGTAGATACTTCATTTGATATACTGGAAAGTGAAAATACGATTCATTCATTCTCCACCGACACACGCGGCTGCTACAATGCGACAATAAAAAGAAAAACGTATGATTTAAATATGAATTTCCTCGATGCAGAGATCACCATTAACAATGTCGATTTTTCAGCATTGCCTGCTGATTTCATAGGCATAGACACACCTATTTTGGGTGACTTTGGATTCGGCGAAACATTTACAGTAATAAAAGGATTTGCAGTCAATACAAGCATTTCCTCTTCCGGATCAATTATCTACAGTTACATCCCGGCCGACGTTGGCGCTCTTAACACAGATCATCTTGAAATATACAGGTGCACAGACTGGAATTACAATGCAAGAACCTGCGACGGGCTTCTGACTGAAATAACAGATACAAAAAACAAACTGCAAAGAAAGCTGAACGCGTCCTTTTCTTCACTATCAGCAATCATTTTAGTCCACAAGCCCCCAAGCCAGCAGCCTGAAATGACAATCCCATCTACAGAACTGATTATTTACGCAAACCACAGCCAGGATAAAAACACAACACTCACCATACAGTCAACAGGCTCAGTTGCGCTTTCAAACATCCGGTTTGAATGCTCCGATGGAGATGTCTGCACATCATTCTCATTGAGTGGAAACACAATCAGCGGTCTGGACGCAGGCGCATCTTATGACGCGCCCCTGACCATGCACATCCCGCAGTTTACACCGCCAGGGATATATACAGGGGAACTAGTCGTCTCGTCAAACCAGCAGTCAGTTTATGCCCAGCAAAAGACAGTTGATGTGACAGTCAATGTAGCTGAAGACAATACCTGGACCACTATACAGGGCCTCTCTCTAACCGGTATTGGCAGCGGTGTTAACGGCACTGTCGGGTCCATCCTGATCAGGAATGAAGCTAATGTGCCGCTCTCGTTTGCGATAATACCCAATGCTACCTATATTAATGTTGCGCCTGAAAACATAGTGATAGCTAAGAATAATACAGATACAATAACTGTTAATCATAATCCACTTGATGAAGTCATGCATTACAATGCAAGCATTATTATTAATACAACCGGTGTGTCACGGGTAGTTTATGCGACAATAAACGTGACGCACGCCATAAACATAACATCAATTGAGCCAAGCACAAATATCAGCATGGGACAGATCATTGAGATAAATGCAACTGCAAATTATCTTGGTGCGATCCAGACAGAGAATATGACATGGAATGCGTACGTGGACAGCACCCCGTGCGTCAGTGTAACCTCAAATTATTCTGATATGTGGTCGGTTCTTTGCGAAGCGCCTAACATGTCTGCAAAATTGTATTATACATTAAAACTTGAAGGGCGTTTTACAGGCCATGAAGGTGAGACTGCCTATGACACAGCCTATGACCTTGACAATATATATTATGTGGATGTTCTTCCTCCCCGGATAAGGTCCAAAACTCCCTCCTGTGAAAAGACAGATGCAAATACGACAGTTGACGCTGTGATTACAGACTATTCAAATGTTTCATCAGTATACATTGAGATATTTGCACCGGACGGATCCAAAATCTGCGAAAAGAGCAACATATCCAATGTAGGCAACGACACATACTCTTTCCAATATAACTTCACATCACTTGGCGACTACATCATAAAATACACTCCAAAAGACACACTCAACAATTCAGGAACAATTGAGCAATATTTCGAAGTCTACCGGAACATAACATTCTTAGGCGACATAAATAAAGCAGATGGCTCAGGCCAGCAGGCATCATTCAAATTCTACAGGCAGAACCAGAGCTATTCTGATGCGCAATTACTGGACCAGTTCACAACATATTCAAACGGCTCGTATAATGTCCCGCGAATGCATGACCGGTTCTATGACATTGAAATCACAGCAGACAGCAACACAATCCGCATGTACAACGTCAACCTCACAAACCATTCAAATGACCCGGTAGATATCGACATTGTACCTGGGAACGAAGTGCAGATTACAGGCACAACAGAACTTGGCGGTATTGCAGTGAAATCTACCATAGCTTCTCATGGAAGAGTGACACTCCAATATGTGCCAGACGCAGGCACCAAAGAAGACAACATATACATATACAAATGCGAAGACTGGAACTACACAGAAACAAAATGCGACGGTGAATGGGTAGTGCAGGAAAGAAGCATAGGGAACATTAATAAAATATATAACACTATCTCCGTCGACATCAGCAGCTTCTCTGCATATATCGCTGCTGAGTCTGTGCCCCTGGTTCCGCCGGGCACAATCATCTACTCTACAACGGGCTCTGCTGGCGGAAGTAGCAGCGGGGGCAGCAGCATAAACACCAGCCATCTTGAAGAGAGTGTCGGCGCACTAAAAGAAGCAATAGAAGAACTTAAAGGCACACAGGTCATAAACGGTGTCGAGGTTGAGACAGACATAATCCAGCGCCAGCTTTTCGCAGGTGAACGCACAAGTGTACCGATCCGCGTGAGAAATACACTGAATACACGCGCAACCGTAACATTGGACTCAACAGGCGAGATATCCCGCTATATTGCCATCAAAAAGCGCACCATCACACTTGAGAAAGGTGAAGAGTCAGAATTCACAGTTGAGATTGAAATGCCATACAATACAAGACCCGGCAACTATCACGGCACAATTATTGTCAGCATCGGCGACAAATCCGCAAGTATCCCTGTAACTGTGCATGTACTGGAATCGCGCGAAGACCTCGTGAAGATAGACCTTAGCTTATATACAGATACAGCTTACCTCAACAGCAGCATAAGCTATGAGCTAAATATAGACAACATTGGCGGCCTGAGAAACCTCGATATGCTGGTAGACACAATACTCATAAACCCACTGACACTTGAAATCTACTCATCAACACACCACGACCTGACCATAAACGCATCAACAAAAGTTGATGGAATAATACTCATACCCGGCAATATAACGACAGGAGAATACACAATAAAAGCCACAGCAAAGTACGCACACAATAACCAGACAGTAGAGGCAACTTCAATAAAGCCCATTAAAATCACTGCAATACCCCTCCTGTGGTACAACAAAAATATCATCGGCATCGCAGCCTGGAAACTTCTCCTTGCAGGATTCGTGCTCTCACTGCTCTCAGTATCCGGTGCACTATACCTCAGAAAAGAGCAGCGTAAGAAGCGCTATACTGCCACAGTGGACTTCAAGTCACTGCCCCAACCCGGTGCATTTGCAGCGTTTATCGGCAATATTGCAGAGACAGGAATACGTGCATTCTTTGATCTTAATAAACTCCAGACACATATGATTGTCGCCGGTGCGACCGGCGGCGGCAAGACAATGGCTGCACAGGTCCTGGTAGAGGAAGCACTTCTTAAGGGCAAGAATGTTATTGTCTTTGACCCCACAGCGCAGTGGACTGGTTTTTTGAGGAAATGCACCTACAGGAAAATGCTCGCCCAGTACAGTCATTTCCAGATGAAGCGCGGCGATGCACGAGCATTCAACGGCAATGTCCACACAATACAGAATTTCAGGCAGTTAATTGACATAAGGAAATATATGATACCCGGCGAGATACATATCTTCACAATCAATAAGCTCAAGCCAGAAGAAATTGACATGTTTGTTGCAAGCACTGTCAGGCAGGTCTTCCAGGCGAACATGGAAGAGTCACAGGAGTTGAAGACACTGATAGTCTACGATGAAGTCCACCGTCTCCTGCCTAAGTTCGGCGGCAGTGGAGATGGGTTCATACAGATAGAGCGCGCAGTCCGTGAATTCAGGAAATGGGGTATCGGACTGATATTAATTTCGCAGGCACTGACTGATTTCATCGGGACCATCAAAGCTAATATCGGAACTGAAATACAGGTAAGGACCCGCGACGAGAGCGACCTCAAGCGCATCGAAACAAAATACGGGCAGGATATGATGAAATCCATTATCAAGGCAAGTGTCGGTACAGGTATGGTTGAGAACGCGGAGTACAATAGGGGTAAGCCGTACTTTGTCACCTTCAGGCCGCCACTGCACAGTATCGTGCGCCTGTCAGATGCAGAACTTGAGAACTACCGAAAATACAATGATAAAATCGACGATCTGCTCTATCAGATAGAGCAATTGAAAGCAGAAGATGTAGATGTGTTTGATATTGAACTTGAGGTTAAACTTGCACTTGACAAGCTGAAGATTGGCTCTTTTAGCATGGTTGATATTTATCTTGAGTCACTGGAGCCAAGAATAAAGGCGCACTGGGCTAAACTTGGCAGGGCGCCAAGGGCGCATAATGTATCGTTTATTGAGGAAAGAGATCTCAAGAGTGAGATAGATAAAGCGAAGAGGATGCGCAAGATATATGATGTGCCACAAAACATCAAAAAACCAGTAGAGCAAAGTATAGGCACGGAAAAAGAGAGAAAGACCGCAGCATCTTCACAGGATAATATATCAGGAAACAGGCATCCATCACAAGACACGAAAAGGGATAAACCGCATATTCAGGCAAAAAATGATGAAACCCGGGATCATCCCTTACCAAAACTAGAACATAAAAGAGATAAGAAAACAGTGGCATCTGCCACACTGAAAGAAGACTATGAAACTCTGAAAGAAGATATTGAGAAAAAAGGAAAAGAAGGCAAAGACACATCCCTGCTCCAGGTTGATGTAGTGAATGTACCTGCGCTCATACAGATGGCAGAAGCGACAGGTGATAAAAAAGATATATTAACTGCCAAAACAAAAATAAAGAGCATAAGAAAAGAACTGGACTCACTTTAGGAATATATTATGTGAATATTTGTGATATAAAATGAGCTTATTCGGAAAAAGCAAATCAGAACAACTTGACAATGTCAGGGAAAGCGATGATATTGCACAGGCAGAAGAACATGAAACAGGTAAACCTAAAGCCCATCATGGTTCCGGCAGTGCAAAGATTGACAGGATGCAGCTTGAAATTGAGTCATTGAAACTGCAGGTGACATCCCTGAAAGAGCTTATAAAGGAAAATAATGAGCGGTTTACAAGAGTGAATGAACAGATTGGCGAGATACGCACATTTGGCACGGAGCGTGAGAAAAAGATACGCGACATTGAACTGAAATCCGAGAAATCAGTGGCACTTGTGAGTGAAGTCCACCCTGAGACACTTATGGCTGAACTGCGCAAAGAGACTGCAAAAATGGACGCGCTGAGGGCAAAGATAGATGCGCAGGAAGCAGTTTCCAGTAGGATTATTACTGAATTGAAGGATATAAAGGTAAAGATGGCTGCGTTTCGCGGGATAGAGCAGGTTGTCAAGCTTAACCGTGAGACCACAGAGAATCTCGGGTCAATACAGATGGTGCAGTCTATGGTTGAGCGCCATGCAGACCGTGTCGAGACAATATTTGGAATGGTTGAGAAGAATTTCAAGGAATTTGCAAAGTTCAAGGATATGGCTCATGACCTTGACAGTTCCTTCACTGAACTTGGCAAAGAGTTTGACTCTTACAAGGCAAAATTCACAACACTTGCAACTAAGGATGAATTGCTTACGTTTGAGAAGAGTGCGGGTGCGCTAGTGGAGAAGACAAATGATGCGCATGACAAATTTCTGCATAAGGAAAAGGAATGGAACCATAGAATTGACGAGTTAGGGTATAAGATGGATATGTGCCTGCGGACAGCAGATAAGCTTGAAACAAAAAACATAGACATTATAAGAATGTTCAGCACAATTCAAAAAAGCATAGAAGATTTTGATAAAGTGAAAGTATCCGTATCTGAAAATATCATGAGAACAGACATGGCAAACCGTCATATTGACTCGCTCCTGGATACTTTAAGCGAACTTGCAGAAACTAAAAAGTGATGTTATGAAGGAAATGAAAACAGGTATCTTATCGAAAATAAGACGTGCAGTATCAAAAAATAATGCTCTAGTTTACCCTCTATCTGTAAAACATGATAATCTGGAATTTTACAGGAAACTGAAAATTGTCCGAAGACAGATAAGGAATGCAGACAAGGACTCCAAAAAAGCTCTAAAAGGAAATACATTGGCTTTAGAGTTATGCCAAAAGAAGATTGATGAACTTGGAAAAAAATGCAGCGATATTATTTTAGATCTTAAGAATACCCGCCATCATGTTGATGAGGTTCGCAGGGAAAGGACAAGCAAATCCCAAAAAGTTAATACGAAGACTATGTTTGCACATGAAAGAGAGATAGGAATCCTTAAAGGAACATGTAATATATTGTCTAAAGATATTGGCCGCATTCAGCATACTGTTGAGGGGATTAGCAGGAAGAATATAGATAAGAATGTGAAAGAGAACATCCACAATATCTCTGCACTTGAGAAGAAAGTTGATGCTCTTTCAAAGGAATACCTGGTGATGTCAAAGGACTTAAAGGCGCATGCCACCTAGTTTCCAAAGCTTAGTTTTGAGTATTTTGCGGCGCTTCCAAGACTGTCTTCAATTCTTATAAGTTCGTTGTATTTTGCGCACCTATCGCTTCGTGCCGGGGCGCCGAATTTGGTCTGGTTTGCGCCGATGCCTATCACAAGGTCTGCTATGAATGGGTCTTCTGTCTCGCCTGAACGATGGGATACGACGACTGTCCAGTTGTTTTTGAATGCGAGGTTGGCGGCAGCTATTGATTCTGTTAATGTGCCTACCTGATTGACTTTGAGAAGCAGTGAGTTGCATGCGCCTGTTTGGAGTGCTTTTTCTATGCGCTCCACATTTGTCACAAGAAGATCATCACCCACTATCTGCACCCTGTTGCCAACTTCTTTTGTCATGGCTGCAAACCCTTCAAAGTCGTTTTCTGCGAAACCGTCCTCAATTGAGATTATCCCGTATTTGTCTATTAGTTCTTTGTAGAAGTCTACCATCTCAAGTGATGTCATCTGTTTTTCGCGGATATTGTAGATGCCGTCTTTGTAAAATTCACTTGCTGCCGGGTCTAGTGCGAATTTTATCTGTCCTGCGTAGCCGGCTTGTTCTACTGCTTTTAGCATGAGTTCAAGGCGCTCTTCCACACTATGTATCGGTGGAGCAAAGCCGCCTTCGTCTGCAATGTTTGTGCCGCCTGCACCGAATTTTTGTTTTAGTAGCCCTTTAAGTGTGTGATATGTTTCCGCGCACATCCTCACAGCTTCAGTAAAGTTTTTTGCGCCTATGGGCATCAACATATGTTCCTGGGTGTCATTTTCTATTCCTGCGTGCTTGCCGCCGTTCATGACATTCATCTGGGGGACAGGCATGATGAATTCGTTTTTGTTGCCTGAGAGTTGCGCGAGGCGCTCGTGGAGGGGGATGTTCATGAGCCTTGCTGATACCTTTACTGCTGCGATGCTCACTCCAAGGATAGCATTTGCACCGAGAACGGATTTGTTTTTGGTGCCGTCAAGTTCTATCATTTTATTGTCCAGTTCTTCCTGGTTCCTGCAATCCATTCCAATGATTTCCTTTGCAATTATATTGTTCACATTATTTACTGCCTTAAGAACCCCCTTACCCATATACCTTTTCTCACCATCCCTCAATTCAACTGCTTCATAAGAACCTGTGGATGCGCCGGAGGGTATAAGTGCGCGCTTAATGATGTTTCCTGCTTTCAGGTCAACCTCTACTGTGGGATTGCCTCTGGAGTCTAGTATCTCCCGTGCCTTTATTTTTGTTATCCCGAATTCTGATGTCATTGTGTAGCGCCTCCTTTTTTTTAAGAATCAATACATTGGATTACATTATATTACTTATTTAATATTGATTTTTTTATATGTTGTGTTAGCCAGAAAATGATATATGAATATAGCCAACATGACCATAATAAGACATATAAAACTTAAACATTGATTAA
>QMVA01000038.1 GCA_003660865.1 Candidatus Nanohalarchaeota archaeon
AATTTCGGCGCGATATGGTGTATTTTTGTAGATACGTGCGCAATCTTTTACAGGCTAAGGATACTAAAATACTATGACAGGCAAATCAGTAAAGCGAAGATTATCTCATTACTGTTCAAAGATGCTCATCATGACTGATGAAATGGTTGTATGTGGTAAGAAATATGAAAGTTTCAATTATCATCCCCTTCAAAGAAGAAACAGGTTACTTGCATGAATGCATCACAAACTGCCTGAATCTTGATTATGATGATTTTGAGTTGATTCTCTTGCCTGATAAGGCGATGAAGTCAGAATTTAGTCATATCAGGATAGTACCCACAGGCCCCGTAGGTCCTGCCAAAAAAAGAGACATAGGGGCTGAATGCGCAAAGGGCGAAGTATTGGCATTCATTGACGATGATGCCTACCCGAAAAAGGACTGGCTGAAGAATGTAGTGCGCAATTTCAAAGGCAAAACCGCATGTGTCGGCGGGCCTGCCATCACCCCTGAAAGTGATAACCTTTGCCAAAAGGCATCCGGTCTTGTATTATCCTCAAAAGCCGGCGGCGGCACAGAAACATACAGGTATGTGCCAGGCAAAAAAAGGTATGTGGATGATTTTCCAAGTGTCAATATGTCAGTCAAAAAAGATGTATTCACAGAACTCGGCGGTTTTGATACTGCCTACTGGCCCGGGGAAGACACAAAATTCTGCCTCGATCTTGTAAACAAAGGCTACAGGATAATCTATGACCCGAAAGCCATTGTTTACCATCACAGGAGAGAGCTTTTTAGGCCGCATTTAAAGCAGGTCACAGGCTATGCATTGCACAGGGGATATTTCGTAAAGAAATTCCCGAAAACATCATTCAGGCTGGGCTACTTCATACCATCGCTTTTTGTTGTTTTTCTTGTTGCGGGCATGATCGCAAGCATCCTCGCCAGTTCATTCGCAGGATATTATGCTGCTGTATTGTCTTTTTACCTGGCCATGCTGATTGTCTCAGGAGCCATGACAGGAAATATAAAACTACTAATGTTAGTAGTACCTGGAACAATCGCCACCCATATATCCTACGGGATATACTTCATGAAAGGCCTTTTAACAATGAGGTTATACAAATGAAAGTATTCATCAGCTACCCCCCGCTTGAAAGCCCTAAAGGCGTGCCCCTTCTTGGCCAGAACAGGCAGTTCCAGTGGTTCAACTCAAAAAGCTACATCTACCCAATGGTCCCTGCTTATGCAGCGACTCTTCTTAAGTCAAAGGGCTATGATGTAGCCTGGGATGACGCAATAGCAGAGGAGAAGAGTTTTAAGGAATGGCTGGATGACATCTGCAATGAGAAACCGGACGTGATACTCATCGAGACCAAGACCCCGGTCGTGACAATGCATTGGGATATTGTCTTTGCAATAAAGGAGAATCTGCCAAACGCAAAAGTGGTTCTTTGCGGCGACCATGTAACAGCGCTACCTGGTGAATCAATGAAAAACTGCCCCTGCGACTATGTAATTACCGGCGGGGACTATGATTTCCTGCTTTTGAACATCTGCGATCACATAAAAAACAAAAAAAAAATGGAGCCCGGCATCTGGTACCGGGAAGGCGCGAGGGTTAAAAATACTGGGAAGTTCAGGCTTGACCATGATTTAACATCACTTCCCATGATCGACAGGGAATTGACGAAATGGTGGCTGTATAAAGAGAATGGCAATTACAAGCATCTCCCCGGCACATACATGTATTCAGGGCGCGATTGTTGGTGGGCAAAGTGCAAATTCTGCTCATGGACCACCCTTTTCCCACAGTACAGGGTGCGGACTGTTGAACAGCAGCTTGACGAGATCGGCGCCCTTATTGAGAAATATGGCGTGCGCGAGATAATGGATGATACTGGTACGTTTCCGTCAGGTAAATGGCTTCGCGAGTTTTGCCGCGGCATGATCTCACGAAAGTATAATAAGAAAGTGCGCATAAGCTGCAACATGCGCGTAGACGGCTGCACTGCAAAAGATTATGCGCTTATGAGTGAAGCAGGTTTCAGGTTTGTACTGTATGGGCTTGAGAGCGCTTCACAGGACACACTTGACAGGATATGCAAGGGGACGAAGGTTGCGCAGATTGAGGAGGGTGTAAGGAATGCGAAGAAAGCAGGGCTGAACCCGCATCTTACATGCATGATAGGCTACCCGTGGGAGACGAAGGATGATGCGCAAAGAACCATTGATTTTGCAAAGAGATTGTTTTCGATGGGATATGCTGATACTTTGCAGGCTACCATTGTGGTGCCTTATCCCGGGACTGCGCTGTATTCTGAATGCCACAGGAATGGTCTGCTTAATTACGATGGCATTGACGGGTGGGCGCACTATGACATGCGCGAGGCAGTGATGAAGACTGCGCTTGCGCCGGATGAGATCAAGGATATGGCGCAGCAGCTGTATAAGCTGTTTTTTACGCCGAGATATGTGTTGAACCAGATACGCGCAATAAAGACTAAGGATGATTTGAAGTATATTTTGCGCGGCGCAGGGAAGATTTTCGGCCACCTGAAAGACTTTTCATAAAAATGTGATAATGATGAATAATTTACCAACAGTTTCGGTTGTAATACCTACCTACAATTCTGAAAGAACCCTGAAGTCCTGTCTGGAATCAATAGCAGAACAGGACTATCCAAAAGACAAGATAGAGATAATAATAGCTGATGCAGGCTCAACTGACAAAACTTTGGATATATCAAAACAATACACAAAAAATATTTTTAAGAATCCTCTGAAAACAGGAGAAGCAGGCAAGGCTGTTGGTGTGAAAAAAGCCAAAAATGATATAATTGCCCTGATTGACAGCGACAATATACTCCCGCAAAAAGACTGGCTGCGGAAAATGGTTAAGCCATTTAATGATTCTACGATTGCAGGCACTGAACCAATAGAATATACATACAGGAAAGAAGACGGCTATATAACAAGATACTGCGCCTTAATGGGTATGAATGACCCATTATGCTTTTTCCTTGGCAATTATGACAGGATGAACTTAATCTCAAACAAGTGGACAGGATTAAATATAGCGCAACAGGACAAGGGAAATTATCTTGAAATAAGGTTATATGAGAAGCAACTACCGACAATAGGCGCAAACGGCTTTTTGGTACGAAGAGCGCTATTAAAAAAATGCTCAATTGATGAGTATTTGTTTGATATAGATGTCGTCTATGAACTGGTAAAACAGGGACACAACAAATTTGCCAAAGTAAAAACAGGGATAATCCACATATTTTCAGGAGACATATCAACATTCACAAGAAAAACAAGAAGAAGAATCAAGGATCATGCTTACTACAGTAAATTGGGTTTAAGAAAATACCCGTGGAACTCCTTGAGCAAGCTAAAACTTTTGAAATTTGCTTTATATACTGTCTTTATAGTTCCCTTACTGGCGCAGTCAGCAAGGGGCTGGTTGAGAAAAAGAGATGGCGCATGGTTTTTTCATGTCTGCGCATGCTGGGTGACATTGGGGGTTTACCTTTTCGGAACTATAGGAAATGTACTGTTTAAATCAAAGATAGAGGACAGAACTAACTGGTAAATGATTGTGAGGTATAACATATGAAAAAATATACGCATATTATATCAGAAAGACTAACCGGCAGACATAAAAGATGTATGCAACTATGTGGTGTTAAAGGTAAAAGAATATTAAATATCGGTTGCTCTTTTGGCTGGTTTGAGATGTTTGCTCTTAAAAATGGTTGTAAAGAGATAATAGGAGTAGATACAGGTATAAATGATTTAAAAGATGCTAAAAATAAAGTAAAAGACAATAGAGTAAAATTTTTACAAGCTTCTGCACTGAACTTATCACAATTTAAAAACAATTATTTTGATCTTGTAACATTGTTTGATGTTATAGAGCATATACCTAAAAACACAGAAATGAAATGCTTATTAGAAGTAAAGAGAGTTTTAAAGAAAAATGGAGAACTAATTATATCGACACCAAATAGTTCATTTTTTTCAAATCTATTAGATCCTGCTTGGTATTTTGGACATAGACATTATTCAAAAAATAAATTAAACCAAATTTTAAACAAAAGCGGTTTTAAGTGTGTTGAATATACCTATGGTGGAGGCTTTTATGAGATTTTTGCAATGATTTTACTTTATATTTTCAAATGGATTTTCAGATATGAAATTCCATTTAAGAAATGGTTTGACGAGAAAAGAGATAATGAGTATATTTCATCAAAAAATAATGTTTTTACTACTCTCTTCGTCAAAGCAATTTTTCAAGATAAAGATGTTAAAGAGTAAATGATGAAGAAGATTAATCCAATAATATAGCATAAGATAAAGGCGCATATTTATGATACCGGTATCAAAACCATTACTTGACGAAAAAGAACTTGGGCAAATAACAGAGGTTATAAACTCCGGCATGTTAGCGCAAGGACCAAAAGTCAAAAAGTTTGAGGACGATTTCGCCAAATACATTGGAACAAAACACGCAATTGCAACAAATAGTGGATCCGCTGCGCTTCATGTCGGTTTGTTGAGCGCAGGTATAGGCAGAGGAGATGAAGTCATTACAACTCCGTTTACATTTATTGCAACTGCAAATTCAATATTATATTGCAATGCAAAACCGGTTTTTGCAGATGTTAATGAAGGAGATTTTAACATAGACCCTGCGAAAATTGAAGAAAAAATCACATCAAAAACAAAAGCCTTGCTTGCTGTACATTTATATGGCCAACCATGTAATATGGACAAAATAACTGATATTTGCAATAAGCACAACCTATCATTAATCGAGGACGCTTGTCAGGCGCATGGAGCTGAATTCAATGATCAAAAAGTAGGCTCATTCGGAACAGGCTGCTTTTCTTTTTATCCCACAAAAAACATGACCACTGGTGAAGGTGGTATGATTACTACAAATTCTGATGAAATTGCAAAAAAGGCAAGAATTATCAGAAATCACGGTTCACAGAAACAATATTTCCACGAAATGTTAGGCTACAATTACCGTATGACTGATATTGCAGCAGCAATAGGCATATCTCAACTGAAAAAACTGGAGTCATTCATTGAAAAGAGAATCTCCAATGCAAATTATATGACCAATCATTTGCAAAAAATAAAAGGAATAATCCCGCCTAAAACATTCAACAATAGAAGGCATGTATTTAATCAATACACAATCAGGATAACCGATGATTTTCCAGTAAATAGAGGAGAAATAGAAAAAGTCCTAAAATCAAATGATATTGGTTATGGTATCTATTATCCATTACCGATAAACAGGCAGCCAATATACGAAAAGAGTAACAACGACAATTTTCCAGTTTCAGAAAGATTATGTAATGAGGTCATAAGCTTACCTATTCATCCATCATTAGATGAATCCGATTTGGATAATATTTGCACAGTAATTGAGGGTATTTAAAATGAGAGAGAATGTATATATTCATTCCACGGCGACCGTGTCAGATGATGCAAGAATTGGTAATGGTACTAAGATATGGAACTACTCCCAGATCCGGGAGAACGTAGTGATTGGAACAGATTGTAATATCGCTTCATTTGTGTATCTCGATTTTGATGTAAAGGTTGGCGATAAGGTTAAGATTCAGAACAGAGTATCAATCTATCACCAATCTATTATAGAGGATGGCGTATTTATAGGACCTCATGTTTGCTTTTCAAATGATAAAACCCCAAGAGCAATTACAGTAGCAGGACAACCCAAATCAAACAGTGATTGGGAAGCAAGCAAGATATATGTCAAGAAAGGCGCCTCAATAGGCGCCAACAGTACGATATTACCAAACATCACTATTGGTCGGTTTGCAATGATTGGCGCAGGTTCTGTAGTCACAAAAGACGTGCCTGATTTTGGATTGTTTATAGGAAATCCGGCTAAATTAATTGGTTTTGTCTGCAAATGCGGCAGGAAGATATATAATGGTAATTTAAAGGAACCCATTATGAAAAAGTGCCTGCACTGTGGCACAGAGGTAAAATTGGAGCAATTGGGTGAATAATTATGATTAAAGTCGGAGTAATTGGAGTAGGCGCAATGGGCAAAAATCATGTTCGTATATACTCAAAGTTCGATAATGTTAATTTAGTCGCAGTAGCAGATAGTGATAAATCGAATTTAGATAAAATAAATGGATGTAATAAATATACTGAGTATAAAGACATGCTTAAACAAGAGAAATTAGATATAGTTTCTGTCGTGGTGCCTACAAAGCTGCATAAGAAGATAGCTATTGATGTAATGAGGAATAATATAAGTGTATTAATAGAAAAACCAATTGCTTCGACCCTAAAAGAAGCACAATATATCATAGATTGCGCTTGTAAAATGAATGTAAAACTAACTATTGGACACATAGAACGTTTTAATCCGGCGTTATTGGAATTGAAAAAAAGAATATCTGATGCAGGAAGAATTATAAAAATAGAGGCACATAGAGTTGGACCATTTCCTCCAAGAGTAAGAGATGTTGGCGTTATACTTGATCTTTCTGTACATGATATTGACATAATGAGATGGTTATTGGATTCAGAAATAGAAAGAATCTATTCAGAATCAGAGAGAAACATACATACGACACATGAAGATCTATTTGATGCAATTATTAGGTTTAAAAACGGAACCGTAGGCACCCTCAATATAAATTGGCTTACGCCTACAAAGGTAAGAAAACTACATGTTTTAGGTGAAAAGGGACTCTTTATAGTTGATTATCTATCACAAGATCTTTATTTTTATGAAAACAATGAAATTAAAAAAGACTTCAATTATGCGGATTTAGTAAAAGGTGTAAGCGAAGGGAACATGATAAAATATAAAGTTGATAAGATAGAGCCATTGGAATCAGAACTGAAATCATTTATTCATTGCGTATCAGATGGAAGTAAACCAAGTGTTTCCGGTGAGGATGGCAAAAAAGCACTGTTTTATGCTCAGAAAATTGCTGAATCAGCCAGAAAGAAAAAGGTGTTATCATTATGAAAATATCTGTTGTAGGACTTGGAAAGGCAGGATTGCCACTAGCGGCGGTTATTGCGGATAGCGGGCTTGATGTGCTCGGCGTGGACGTTGATAAAAAAAGAGTGATGGATATTGAGAATGGCCTAAATCCAATACCTGAAGAAACAGGTCTGGACAAATTAATCAAAAAACATATCAGAAAAAATCTTAATGTCACATCAGACCCTTTGACTGCTGCTAAATCATGCAATGCGCACATTGTTATTGTTCCTCTTTTTATTGATGATAATAAAAAACCAGATTTCTCTGTTTTAAAGAAAGCTTTTACCTGTATTGGGCAAGGTCTTAAAAAAGGAGATATTGTTGTTCTTGAAACAACAGTGCCCACAGGAACAACAAAAGGTCTTAATAAAGATATACTTGAAAAGGAATCAGGATTCGTTGCCGGAATAGATTTCTTCCTAGCACATAGTCCGGAAAGAATAATGACCGGACACTCCATTTCGCGGTTTAAAGAATTTCCAAAAATTGTAGGCGGCATTAATAAAAGAAGCGGAGAAAAGGCTGCTGAAATATATAGGCATTTTTCAAACATTCAGATAGTTAAGAATTCTACTACAGCAGAAATGATTAAAATCGCAGAAGGGATTTATAGAGATGTAAATATAGGTCTTGCAAATGAACTATTAAAAGTTTGTGATTCTATTGGTGTTGATTTTAGTGAAATGCGCAAATATGCAAACCACAAGTATTGCAATATTCATCAAGCAGGAATAGGCGTAGGTGGACACTGCATCCCTGTTTATCCATGGTTTATTATCAACCAAATGGATGTTCCGATAATAAAGACGGCGCGCATCGAAAATGATAAGATGATATATTACTGGAAAGATAAAATATCTGCACTACATCCTAAGGGTGCAAAAATTGGTGTTGTCGGTCTATCTTATCGTTCAGATGTGAAAGAATTAGCATATACCCGCAGTATTCCTTTTATTGAATTGTTAGAACAAGAGGGTTTTGATGTATATGTCGCAGATGAACTGTTCTCGAAAAATGAAATAATTAATTTGGGATTCAAAGCACTTGAGAAATATGATCAAATGGATTTAATAGTTCAATTACATGATTCAGTAAAATTTCCAGAAAACAAGACACTTGTAATTCAAAGATGATTCTATGAAAAAGATAATTACTATAATCGGTGTCAGACCACAATTCATCAAATCAGCGCAAGTCTCAATGGGAATAAGAAAGTATTTCAATGAAGTAATTGTACATACAGGTCAGCACTATGACAAGAATATGTCTAAAATATTCTTTGAGGAACTTGACATCCCAAAACCGGATTACAATCTTTGCATCGGTTCCGGGAATCATGGCGAACAAACAGGTAAAATGATGACGGAAATCGAAAAAATACTAATTAAAGAAAATCCTGAGTTTGTTATTGTTTATGGGGATACTAATTCAACATTGGCGGGTGCTTTGGTTGCATCAAAGTTGCATGTCAAAATTGTTCATATCGAAGCAGGATTGCGCTCTTTTGATAAAAGGATGCCTGAAGAGATCAATAGGGTGTGTACAGATCATATTTCCGATGTTCTTTTTTGTCCAACGGGCATTTCTGTCGTAAATCTTAAGAATGAGGGAATAACACAACAGGTCTACAAAGTCGGTGACGTAATGTATGATGCTGCAATTCTTAATTCGAAAATTGCTGAAAAGAAGTCAAATATTTTAGAAAATTTAGAAATAAAACCAAGAGACTATTTGTTGGCCACCATTCATAGACCTTCAAATACAGATTCATACAGGAATATGTTATCTATAATTGATGCATTTATTAAATCTGGAGAAAAAATAATATTCT
This sequence comes from Candidatus Nanohalarchaeota archaeon, assembly GCA_003660865.1. Lineage (GTDB taxonomy): Archaea > EX4484-52 > EX4484-52 > EX4484-52 > B79-G9 > B79-G9. The sequence goes on from QMVA01000038.1 coordinate 8,869, forward strand.
CATTACATCCACGAACAAAAAAATATTTAACTGACTATAATTTAAGTGATAGAATAAAAAAATCACGGAATATAATAACCATTGACCCTATTGGCTATCTTGATATGTTAGTACTTGAAAAAAATGCGAAGAAAATACTTACTGATTCTGGTGGTGTGCAAAAAGAAGCATACTTTTTTAGTGTACCGTGTATCACATTAAGAGAAACCACAGAATGGGTCGAAACTGTTAACCACGGATGGAATTTACTCGTTGGTACAGACAAAACAAAAATTGTTGAAGCAATTA
>QMVA01000039.1 GCA_003660865.1 Candidatus Nanohalarchaeota archaeon
AGATAGAAATAATAAAAACAAGATAAATGAGCAACAAGCAAAGTAGGGGTCATATGACACTATCGCAGATTTTTAAGGATATGGTGAAGACATTTGTCCAAATAGTTATGTCTTCAACTATAAGTTATAGTCAATCCAACAATGATTGACCTTTATGTTGGATTGCCATATCATGGAACTTGCGTTCCAGGCTTTTGAAGAATATCGTCTTCAAAATAGTCAATCGATATCGATTATATGAAATCAATCAGGAATATAATTTGACGATTGACTATAGTGACTATCAATATGATGTCTTTACAAACTTGTGTAATGTGTCAGGAGTAGAATTGTGATTGTTGCAATTGCGCAATGGAGGGTTTTCTTTTCTGGTTTTTTCTTATGAATATTAGTGCGCAGGATAAGAAATACCACCAGGCAATTGTTAGTATGATTGCGGATTTCATGATGATTGATGGAGTAAGGTCATCAACAAAAATAAGTGGCAGGAATATGAAAAGGTAAAGGCTGTTTACCAGAGAGTAAATTGCGTTAGCTATTGTGTTGCCACCTAACCCAAGAATCTCATCAAGTATGAAACCTGAAAAAAGTATTAAAAGTGCTGTGAATGGAAATAGCAGGGTTATGATTAGCTTTTTTTTGGTTATTTTCAGAAAGGTTGTGATTGAATTTTTCATTGGATATAATGTATAAACTGACAATTAAAAAGTTTGTGGGTGATTCCGTTTAGCTGGCGCCCTCTTTTTCCAGATATTGCCTGATTGCGCTATCCAGCTGCTGCGGCTTCTGAGATCCGATAAGCAACTTCTTTCCATTTGTAAATTCTAATTGCACTCCAAGATTACCGCTTACGTTGAATACTTTGCCTTTTGGACCAAATTTTATGCCCCATCCACCGTATTCTGTTATGGGCTTGTAGGTGCGTATGTAGTGTTTTGTTTCTTTGTCTATCGGTATTTTTTTGAATTTCAGGTGGATGGGGGAGAAGCGGATGTAGAGGCCGTTATTGCGCACTTCGGTTGTCAGTTTCAGGTTGTAGAAGAATATGGGGAATAGTATGCCAAACATTATACAGAGTATGAATGTCATGGTATTGGATCCATTGCTGTTGCCGATAGGGTTGTTAAAAATCAACTCCTGTATTGTGATATACCATACGATGGCTGTTCCGGGGAGGATGAGGAGCCATACCCAAGTTTGCCGGAATTGCTGGTCTTCATGGAATGTTGCGGCGCTGTCTTTCATGGTGATGGCCTGTTTTAGTTCTTTTTAATTTTTATATAGTTGCTTTGTTATATTTATCTGTATTGTTGCTGGCACAGAAGCATAAATTATGCGAGGTTGTTATGGATGGAAGAAAGACAGATGGTAAAATTATTTTTGGTAATTGGGATATTTGCGCTGGTTTTGAATATATATAGTATCTTTGTTATAGACGGGCTCAGCGGGAAAATGTTTACTGATTTTGTTGTGCCGATGTTGTGTATGGAGAAAAATAGTACTTATTATCTATCAACGCCTACTGACAGTAAATTCTGTGATAAGATTCTTGATAATAGTATGGATACTGATGAGATGATGAATCTTTGTCAGGATAGTTATGCAGGTGATAAAAGTAAGTATGAATCATGCATGCAGATGGTACGTCTTTATGAGAAGCGTGTTGAGGATTGCATGACCTATACTTTCAGTCTTGGGAAGAATAAGACTATTTCGGTTGCTCCGGCTGAGGTAAAGAAGTGTTGTTCTGTTCTTGTGGATGGTTCAAAGGCCCAGGAGAGTCCGACAGGCTTATTGATGCAGGAGCTATTTCGAGGTATAGCAAGCCATAAGATAATAGGATGAATGCAGATGGCAAGAGCATCAGTATCATCTCAATTATGGTTGTATATGCACCGAGGACAAATACCAGTATACCTGCAATCTGACTTGCCATCCAGAAGTAGAGGCTGTTTGCAATTATAAGAAGTATTATAAATATCAATACCTCAAAAAACTTTCCTTTAAGAAGACTATAGGATTTCCCAATTGCTGAAAGCCCATAGATGTTTTCGATTACGACTATTGGCTCAAGAATGACCTGCATGAGCGTTATGTAGATTATAAGCACTATGAACAGGAGTCCAACGATTAATAGTATGAGCGAGTCAACCAGAATCCCTATAATCCCACCAGCAATAGCAAGAACTGCAAATAAAACAGCACCAATGACTATTATTCCCAGTATTGCAGATATGGAGAGTGTACTAAGTACTATGTTGGTCCAGAGGACCTTCAGGTATCTTTTTTTTGCGATGGATACTGCTTCGCTTATGAGTATTTTTTTGCGGTAGTATATCTGGTAGGAAAGTGTCGGGTAGACTGCATTGACAAATGAAGAGATGAAGATTGATGTTGATGCTGCGAATACTACAAGAGCTATAAGATAAATATTTTCCTGCAATAGTTGTACTATGAGTCCAAGACCATCTTTTCTAGCAGCAGATATCAGTTTGTCAAGAGAGTACTTGTTTATGAAGTCACTTGCCATGAAGCTTAATGCAGTTGATATAACTGCTGCAGGAATCCAGTTGAGGACGAGCGGCAGAAGTATTTTTGGTTCTGTTTTTATTGCACGGAATGCATTATTGAACAGGTTTTCTATATTTACCATGCATCTATATTAGTGCTTATGTCATTAATATAGTTTCAGTTCAAGCCATTATCCGGACGTCTATTTGCGGGTCTGTAAGCCTTTTGAATTCAACAGGGTCCCCGGGGGTGATGCTTCCGTAGTGCATGGGGATGGCGACTTTTGGCTTGATGTGGTTTACGAATCCTGATGCTTCTTTTTCGTCCATTGTGTATGTCCCGCCAATCGGTACAAGACAGATGTCTATATCCTTTAATTCTTTCATCTCATCTGTGTAGTCTGTGTCGCCTGCGAAGTATATTGTGGTCTGGCCTGTGTCTATTATGAAGCCTACTCCTGCGCCTTTTGGATGGTATGGTTTGTTTATATTGTATGCGGGAATTGTTTTGATTGTTAATCCTCTGATGGTTATCTCATCGTTCTGGGTAACTGTCTGTATATCTCCTTTGAGTTTTCTTTTTGCTTCTTCGCTTGCAATGATCATTGTTGATTCTTTTGTGATTTTTTTGATGTCACCCGGGTCACAGTGGTCGTAGTGGCTGTGTGATATGAGTATAAAGTCTGCCGGTGGTGAGTTGTCGGGTATCCTGAACGGGTCTGTGTATATTGTTATGTCTGGTGTTTCTATCCTGAATGTGGCGTGCCCTATTAAGGTGAGTTTTGTGTCCCTGAATCTTAATGAAGCCATATATCTATAGTGGATTTTGATATATTTAAGGTTTGTCTTTGCCTGTGTCCGGGCCACTATACCAATGTAAATATTAATGTGCGATACTAAATATATTTTTCATGGAATTGGAAAAGTGCAAAGTCTCTAATATGAGTACGCATCTGAAGGTTGTGTTGACGCTTCCGATAGGGATGTTGTTGTGTTTCATTTTTGGGGGAGGGGTGCTTGTGTTTGCATATCTGCTTATTTGGGTGGATAAAATACCGCTTGGTATTTTTTATACAAAGACAGGAATTGATGCGGTATTCTATATTGAGTTTACAACCCTGGCTGCAATTATTGTTGGTTTAAATTATTCTCTTTGGACAGGATTTTTCTTTATGTCATTGGTGCCTCTTGGGCTTAATAGTATAAGACAGATTATGAAGCCGGCAGATTTTACTGATGTGTCCTTCATATTGCCGACATTCAAGAATTTTCTTGATGGAATTGTTGCGATGGTAGCGCATTCTATGGTGGGTTACGGACTTTTTTGGATTATGGTGGTGGTCCAGATAGTGAAGCATCCTTTGTCTGTCTGGTTCGACAGGATTTCAAGCCCCGAAAGTATTCCACAAGCCAAGCTCTTTTTTCAGACTGTTTTTAATCTCGCGCTTGCAGTATATTTGAAAGAGTGGGCTGTGTTTAATCCTGTTTGATTACTAATAAAATGTGGTTATCTCTTTCAGATCGCGGATTACTGCGCCGGGCTTTTTCATGCTGATTGCATCGTCTGCTGCTTCTTTTGAGGTGTTGCCTGTGAGTGTGAGAGCGCTTTTGAATCCGCATTTGTTTGCAAAGACTATGTCTTCGTTCAGGTCGTCCCCGATTATGAGGACATCTTCGGGGAAGAGGGTTATGTCTTCTGACATTCTTGATTTGAATGCGTCTGAGGGTTTGCCGAGGTGTATCGGCATTTTGCCTGTGAGGGTTTCGACTGCCTTGATTGTGGGTGCTTCGGCAGGGTATAGTTCTGTGCCTACCCTGAAGTATTTTGAAATTCCAGTGCAGTAGAGTTCTGCGCCTTTGTTGATAAGGTCTGTTGCGTGTTTTAGTTTGGAGTAATTAAAACTGCGGTCAATACTCAACAGGATATTGTTTGCGTTTTCTGAAACTTTGATGCCTGCTTCAGAGAGGTCTGTGACAAGGCCGTGTTCGCCGATGGCGTATATTTCAGTTATTCCTTTTTCTTCGAAATATTTTGATGCAACGTATCCTGCAGAAAATATGTGTTCTTTGGTTGTTCTTATGCCCATGCGTGTGAGTTTTTTTGCAATGTCAGCTCTTGAAAGGATTGTGTTGTTTGTGATAAAATGGACCTCTTTGCCTTTTTTCTGGAGCTTTTGTATGACATAGTCAGCATGTGGGAGTAAGTCTGTGTGTGTCCAGATTGTGCCGTCAAGGTCGAATATGTAATGTTTGATGTTTTTGAATGGTATTATCATGGGAATGCGCCACGTAATATTGAATTACTGCTTCTATGTGTGCTTATGTGTGCGATTAATTATTTAAATGTATTTTATGGTGTGCTTAGTGAATTGCGCTCATCCTGTAAACAATATAAACAAGGACATGCAATAATTTAGTATGGTAATTGGTATGAAGAAGAATATTCTGCTTTTGTCTATTGCGCTGTCAGTTATCTGTTTTCCCGTGTTGTCATACTCTGAGAACTGCATGTGGGACCAGAGTTGCGATGATGAGAAATTTAATATTGAATTTTGCGGAAACGGGCACTGTGAACCATTTGAGACGAAAAGGAGTTGTCTTGAGGATTGCGGCACCATACTTGACATTGTGATTTATAATATCAGGTCAGCTACAGAGGGCGTAGATGGCGGAGGGGGAATATTCGGGCAAGTGCAGAGGTCAGGTATCCTTTTAATGGTGGTGCTTATTGTACTTTTTATTGCGCTTGCAATTTTTGGTGTTATATTGATTGCGGTTTATAATAAGGTGGTTGCAAGTATTGAAAAGGAAGTTATTATTGATTGAGTGTTATAGTTGGCGTCGCTACTAAATAGACAAATTTAACCATACTAAATCACCTACGATTTTAGCCAAAGGTGATTTATGTATGCGAGGAAAACCATTACTTTATGGTTTTTCAAAGCAAAAACCAAGAGACGTTAATCTATCCGGGCGAATCTCAAAGATTCGCTGGATTTTCGAAATTTTCACAAATTACGAATGACTAAAAATCGAGAGACTCGATTTTTGTCATCACAAAAATCCACTATCGAAAGTGGATTTTTAGTGATTTCGAAAATTGGAAATTGGGTACCAATTTTCAAAATTTCGCAAATCGTTCCGATTACCTATATCGCTAAAAACGCATGCGTTTTTGCGACCCTAAAATTCACTTGGAATTTTAAGGGTTGCGAAATTAGGAATTGGGTAGCAATTCCGCAATCATAAAAATCACAAAGTGATTTTTAATGATATGGAAAAGTCATATAGTCCAGAAAGTTAGGGCTTTTACTATATTTATATAAGGATGAAATAATGTATAATATTGAAGGTGGTTGTATGATAAAAAATGTTCTTGAAATTAATGCTGAAAAAGGCTCTTTTAAGCGCATAACGCATGAGTCAGACAGTGTTATCGGTGTTGTTGATTATGCTGTTGATGCGCATATGTCTGCAAAGACTTATGAGTATGGAGTGCTTGATTCCAGGAACAATTTAATCTTCGGTGCAGGCCCGCTTGCAGGGAGCAAGATACCGGGTACGAACAGGCTGATTGTTGTCGGTCATTCGCCGGTGGTAGAGACTCTTTTTTTGAGTACTATCGGAGGTGCTGCACTGCCTTTGTATAAGACGGGCATGGATTTTGTGAAGATTGAGGGGAAGTCGAAGAAACCATCAATTCTTGTGATTAAGAATGTTTCAGGTAAGATGTCTGTGAAGTTCTATCCTATTGGTCAGGATACTCTTATGGATGTGTTTTCTAAGGATGATTCCGGTGTCTATTCTCTTCATGAGTATGTTGTCGGAAAGTACAAGGATGAGTTTCTGAAGAATAAGATATATCTTGATTTCAGGGTGCTTGCGGTGGGGCCTGCTGCTATTAGCACTAACCAGGGGGCTATCAGTACGCTTGTCATCAGGAATGGCAATATTGTCAAAGGGTCTGACGGGTGGGCTGGCAGGGGGGGTTTTGGTTCTGTGCTTGCACGGGCGCATAATATTGTTGCTGTCGTCTACGGCGGTGACAGGGATGACCATGTGTTTGAGCCGAAGGATCTTAAGGATATGAAAGCAGTCGATGAGATATTTAGTGAGCATTTTGGTGCAGGTATGAGTGATTCTGCGAGGAAGGCGACTGAGAAGTACAGGTATGTTGAAAAGTATAATAGCGGCGGGACATTTGGTGTCAATATGTCTACGATGGGGGCATGGCTTCCTATGTTTAACTGGACTTCTGTGTATCTTCCACACGACAAGAGGAAAGATCTTTATGAGAAGTTTATTATCGGGCATTACTTAAAGCAGTTCAATGAAGAGACTATTGATACGAAGAATTGGCGGACATGCGGCGAGCCTTGTCCTGCTGTGTGCAAGAAGTATAAGGATGACAGGAAAAAGGATTATGAGCCGTATGAGGCGCTTGGGCCTAATGCAGGTGTTTTTGACCAGAGGGCTGCTGAAAAACTTGTCGGTACTGTTGAGTCCATGGGCTATGATGCTATCGGATTTGGAAATATTGTGTCATTTGTGCTTGAGTGTATGCAAAAAGGGCTTTTGACAAAGGAGGATGTCGGGGTTGATGTTGATCCTAATTTTGATGCTGAAACTTTTGAGATGAAGGATTCTTTTAAGCATGCTGATATCGGCGTTAAGCTTGCTTTTGATATTGCGTACCAGAGGACTGAGTTTTCAAAGATGTTCAGGCATGGCATCCGCAGTGCTGTACGTAAGCTTTCTGAAAAATACAGTGAGCGCGAGGGTGAGTTTAAGTTTCTGGATATTGCGAATTATATACCCTTCGGGGTGGATGGGTATATTGCGCCCTGTCAGTACTGGGTTCCCGGGTTTTTTATTCCGCTGCAGATACAGGGGAAGTTTTATAGTTATTATGGGAATGATTTTTATCCGCCAAAGGATTTGGGTGCGAAGTCTGTTGACAGGTCTGTCAGGGAGCTTTTTTCAGGTAATACTGGTATTTGCAGGTTCCACAGGGGCTGGTCTGAGAAGCTGGTTGAGACTCTGATTGCTGAGGGTTGCGGTGTGAAGGTTGATTATTATGAGCATTGCAGGAAGCTTTTGCAGAAACTGCGTGATTATGATACAAAAGCTGGTGTCGTTCCTATGTTCTGGGAGACGAAAAGGGTCCGTGATGTTATACGTACTTACCTGTCTGAAGCGCGTGATGTGTCCGGTACTAGTCCTGAAATTGAGAAGTGGATCAAGAGATTTGAGAAGGATGAACTGAAGGCTGCTAAGGCTTATTGGCATGATCTGCTTGTCGGTATCAACAAGACTGTTGACTGGGGAGATATTGAGCATGTGAAGATGCATTATGCCTGGAGTGACTAAATACTGGTCCGGGGCATGAATAGTTTTATGAGTCCTGCGCATATCAGGATAAAGCCGATGTAGTACATACTCATGTGTGTGAAGTGGGCGCTGATCATAAGAAAGATTCCTGTGCTGATTATGATGTAGGGCATCATTGGCTTTTTCTTTGGGGTTGTTATATGCTCGTGTTTGTGGTAGAAGTATTCTATTGGTCGGGCTGGCTTTTTTTCTGTTAATGAGTTTACCTGCTTTTCTTTGTATTTTTCAAGGCCGATGCATTCGTGGTTTTCAGGAAGCCTGTGGTCTGAGCAGTAATCGTTTCCGCAGAATTTGCATGTGAATGGGTATTCGTCGAATTTTTTGTGGCAGTATGCGCATCCGCCTTTGCGCTCAGATGTTTTAGGCATGGTTTATATTGAATGCCCTGGATTTTATATAGATTGTGATGAGTTGTTTGCAGCTCCCTGGTAAAGGAAACATAGAAAATGTCAGCAAACATTTATATTATTTCATGCACTATTCCCGGAAGTTGTGATTTATTATGAAAATAAAAGTAAGCCCGAAAGTTGCCCAGATGCTCAGGGATAATACTCTTTATGATACTATTGTCTTGCCGGGTCAGTTGTATGAAGCGACGAAAACCGTTGCAGAAAAATATGGATTGAACCAGAGTAATGTCATCTTTGGCAATGGGCTTTGTCCTGACGAGATTAAAGGGGGATTGAAAGCACCGTTTGTTGCAGGTTATGGCAGCAACCGCCATTTTAATTTGTGCCGTGTCGATGGCATATTGAAGGGAAATGATATGGTCGGTGCAATGTCTCATCATGTACCTGACGGGGGTGGGTTTATTGTCCTGAATGCTCCTCATGTCTGTGTTAATAGTAATGGGCAATTTGGAAAGATAATACGATATGGGCAAAATAAAGAGACTGCATGTTGCGGCGCTGCAATGGGTTACCTTGAAAAATATACTAGTGGTGACAGAGGAGAGCCAAAGTTAGAGGATGTTTTGTCTGTACCTGACTCTTTTGATATATCTCCTGATTATGATACTTATGTCCTGAAGAAAGTACTATATCCTCACATGGATGAGATAATAAATAGCAAGATTCCGCAGTTGGCATTGACGCAGAAGTTGTGTGACCTGATTGCTGAGGATTTTGATGCGCGATGCAGCAAAATATTGAGAAAAGAGGGGTCCGTATTATATGTTTCAGGAATAGAGTATGACGTGCAGACTGGTGATAGCGGTGGTGGTGTTGAGAATTTGTTTGCGCCGA
>QMVA01000040.1 GCA_003660865.1 Candidatus Nanohalarchaeota archaeon
ATCCAGGAAATCTTCGATTTCCCAGGATAGATTAACGTCTCTTGGTCTTAGGTTAAATTTGTCCATTTAGTAACGACATTAACTATAATGCAATTATCACCACACTTATCCAGATGTCTCACATAATCAACAACACAGCATGCGATATTATGACCTGCAATTTCATTTGCAGACTTTTTATCGCAGGTGTATTCTTTTTCCAACTTGATGTTAAGTTCAACAGTGAACCCTGCACTTTTAATTACTCCATGCATGCATCATACACACAGGTGCATAGCTTGTCTGTTTTATTTATTCCTAAGTGGTAAATACCCTGGAGCTTGCTCCGATTGGGATAGCGAATTTCGGGCGATTTTCTTTATTTCCTTGCGATTTTCACCTTCAAAAGACCCGGAAATATCATTAATACACTGGATTTTACATTCCTGACACTCTGTAATTACAGAAAGCACTGCTTTTGTAATATCCTTTGCAAATCTCGCTTTACTTATGTCCTTTCCTTCTGACCCGGTTATGCTCTTAATATACCTGCCTGGAAAAAATCTAACTGTAGCAAGCAGTTCTGACTTGAATCTCTTGTGCCTGTCATAGTTTGATTCTTTGTTTTTTTTGATTGTGTATAAATCATGACCCGACAATCAAAAAGCTTAGGATTCTCCAATTGCCACCAATATCCTATGATTCTTGCTTCATTTTATTATCAATTATCTCCAACTGTGCAATAATTTTATTGTATGTCTTTTTTTTGGCACTACCTTCTTTAGGTTCAAATTCTACAAGTTTATCAAGTTCATTCTGTGCTTCATCCAATTTACCTGAATGAAAAAGCGCATAAATCAGACTCATGCGTACTGCAGAATTATACTTATCCTCTTTTAGTATTTTTTTGCATTCTTTTTCTGCAAAATCATATTTACCCCAATCTACAAGACAGGAGACATATGATAATTCTATGCCATTATCTTTCGGATCAAGTTCAAGGAGAAATTTGAGATGCACAACTGCCTTTTCAAAGTTTTTTTCAATCCTGTAAATCTCAGCAAGATGATAATGAGCAAACCCGTCCTTTGGGTTAATATCAAGTACTTTTAGAAACTGCTTCTTAGCACCAGCATATTTTTTGATATCATATAGCCACATGGCATAATCCAGATATGTGTCGGCACATGGTTTGAGCTCGCACATTTTCTGATATAATCGTGCTGTTTCATCTGGTTTTTTTTTGGCGAGATACTCTCTTACTCTGTCCATATCAATATTACTATCCCCCATTTCATGCACTTTTTGATAGTCCGGTATATTTCCAAAACCAAACCTATTTCCAGTATCATCATTTTTCTCATTATAATCTCTATGTAAACTTATCCCCGGAACACTTGGAAAAAATGAATCGCTCGCACCTGATTGGCGCAGTTTCTTCCTTATAGTCAGGGGATAAGATATCTCAAAATCATTCCCATATCTCTTTTTTGCATATCCCTCTACTTCAGAAAGCATATCCTTATACTTCCCGTATTCTTCAACATAGATAACAACAACCGTAGCGCCAAAAGCCCCATCCTTAAACGACTTAATCCTTGAAGCATGCGCTTTAACAGTATATACATACACCGCATCAGCATCTTTTGGAAGCTTCTTAACTTTTTCATGCGCCTTGATCATAAAAACTTTCTTCTTTTTCTCCATACCCTAACAATACCCCCATAAATTTTAATGTATTTACCCCAATAACCTTGCATGACAAATTTTTCAAAAAAAGTCCTGGACCTCACAAAGCAGATACCAAAAGGCAAAATAACAACCTACAAACAACTGGCAACTGCCGCAGGCAACCCCGAAGCCAGCCGCGCAGCAGGAAGCGCCCTAAACAAAAACGCTCTGCTGGTAATCATCCCATGCCACCACGTAATAAAAAGCACAGGCGAAATAGGCGGCTACTCAGGAGGAAAAGAAAAAAAGCTCGCGCTCCTGAAAAAAGAAGGAATCCCCATCAAAGAAGGCAAAATAATAAATCTCAAACACTATCTCCACAAATTCAAAAACTAAATAAAAAAATCGCCTGAAATTCGCTATCCTAATCGCAGCAAGCTGCGGGGTATTTACCCACTTGGGAATAAAGACATCCAGTCTACTTCTTCACCTTCTTAACCTTAACAAAATCCGCAAGCGTCATCCCCCCGCGACCGGACCCTGCGCTCTTGCCATCATCCTCATCCTCTACAACCTTCTCAACAAGCTTAACTCCCAGCGCATGCTCAATCCTCTGCGCGAACGAAAGATCCGGCTTAATCTTGCCTGCCTCAATCTTATGCATCAAAGACTCTTTCGCATGCAGCACCAGAGAAAGCTTCTTAACATCCCACTCGCGTTCTTTGCGCGCATCATGAATAATTTTCCCGAATCCCGCAGCAACTTCATACTCAACAACCACCTTCTCACGCGCAGGCTGCACAGTCCTGACACCCCATTGCCCGCCCACATATGGCGTCCTTATAACCTCCCCTTTCGCAGCACAGTCATCGCACACATCAAGAACCGCACCCTCAATCTTAGCGCGCTTCAAAACCTCCACACGTCTTCCACACATTTCGCAATTTGGCATTTATGTCCACCTCCACATTCACACAACTTAATAAAGGTACCAAAAACTAAAATAACTTATGCAAGAAATCCGCAAAAACCTTAAAAAAACATACAACAAAATTGCCCCCCAATTCGACGCCACAAGAAAAAATCCGTGGCCAAAAGTAGAACAATTCATAAAAGAACAATCAAAAGACAGCCTCATCCTCGACCTTGGAGCAGGCACAGGCCGCCACAGCATCAGCGCAAAAACCCACAACTTAAACCCCATAGCCGGCGACTTCTCAATCAGCCAGCTTCTACAAATCAAAAAAAAAGACAAGACAATTCCACTGGTCCTCCTCGACCTGACCGCCCTACCCTTCAGGCCAGACACATTTGACACCATAATCTACATAGCCGCAATCCATCATCTCGAAACCGAAAAAAAGCGCATAAGCTCCCTCAAAGAAACAGAGCGCATCCTAAAACCCCAAAGTCCGCTCCTCACAAGCGCATGGGCGCACGACCAGCCCCGCTTCAAAAACAAACCAGCTGACATCTACCATACATGGGACAAAAAGCACCCCCGCTTCTACCATCTCTTCAAAGAAAACGAACTCAAAGCCATCTCAAAAAAAGCAAACCTTCACATCATCACATCATGCCGCATAAAAGACAACATCTACATTCACTCCCTCAAAAGAAAACGGACAATCGGCGCAAAAACAACATAAGCAGCAATACCAACGATAAACAGGTTATCCGGATAAAAAAACAACCCCAAAACCACAACAACCGCCTCAATGCTGATAATAACTCTCTCACCGTTCTTCAGGCTCTTATACTTCTTGAAATTATAATACTTCACATTCGAGACCATAAGAAATGACAGCGCAATCGTCATCAAGCCAATGTATATCGGAGGTACAGAAACATTTCCGACAACAAGCCCGATCACAAACCCCGCAATAACCGGCGTCGGAATACCCAGAAAATGCTCACTAATATCAATAACATTAAACTTGGCAAGCCGATAGACCGAGCACGACACAAGAACCAGCCCGATAGCTATGCCCCATGAGCCAAGCGTCTCCAGATAAATATTATAAATCAAAATCATGGGCGCAACACCGAAAGAAATCGCATCACTCAGGGAATCAAGCTCCTTTCCAATATCCGACGTCTGCCCAAGCATCCTTGCAAACTGTCCGTCAAGCTGGTCTGCAAGAACAGCAATAACCAGCATCAGTGAAGAATAACGATAATCCCCGCTAAACGCAAACAATATCGCAAGAGAACCGCACATAGCATTCAAAAGCGTCAGTCCCGTAACAAAATACCATTTTACCAACGACATAATACCATCACCCGGAGATTTACATTTCATATTTATCTGCCTTCTTATTTATCTTTAACCCGGGAAATCTCACCACTTACCCCGTTTATTTCCATACCCCAAAAAATACATACATCCAAACCCAAGCGATGTATTCAGCCCAAGCACAATAATCCTCTCCACAATCACAACCACAGCTGCCAAAGGAAGACTGACCCCCCCAAGCACGAACCCTGCAATCATCGCAGGCTCAACAGCACCAATAGCCCCGGGAAGAAGCGGCACAGCAGATGCAAAAGTGCCAAAAGCAATGGCAATAACAATAAACAATGGATCAATCCTACCCCCCAATGCAATAATAATAAGATACAACCTCAAAACATCCAAAACCCTTGACAAAACACTGATACTCATCGTCGATACAATAGTTCTAAAAGAAACCTCCCTCAACGCACTGTTAAAAATATCGATATTGTGGCTGAGATTTTCCTCAAACCTCAAAACATGCTTCCTAAGAACCCTGAATCTTTTCAAAAAAGACATAAAAAACAAAGTAACCGCAAGAGACGCCTTCCTGTTCAGCGATGTATACACAAGCGACCCAAGAACCAGTATCCCCATACCAATAACAAGCAGCAATGGATACAGGATAACAACAGGCAGATCAAGCTTAAAATGAAGAATCATAACAGCAACAATATCCAGCAGCACAAAACTCCCGTACTCAAGAAAATCCGTCGCAATAACCGTCGCAAAAGTCCTTGACTTTTTAGCAGAACTAACCTTACTAAGAAAATACGCTTTAGCTGGCTCCCCACCCGATATTGCAACCGGCGTGACACTATTGATTGCACATCCAATCCAGGAAATAGCAAACACCGAAGCAAATTTTGCCTTCATCCCCATATCAATAATAAACTCATTCCATCTGACAGCAGATAAAAAGATAACAAAAACATAAACAGAAACAGCCAGTGCCCAATAAAAAAAATCAATCTCCCTGTATATTCTAAGCAGTTCGCCAATACCAACAGTATGCAGGACAAACAATATAATACCAAAACTAGCAACAAAACCCGCAATCCCAAGAGACTTCATGACATACAATACACAAATTTATCTATATAAAACTAATCTTCAAGCCATCTGTTGAACGCCGGCTTAAAGAAAACATTGGCAAAAACTTTCATATGCACAAATTTCGAGGCTCTGCTGCCATACGGCACACCTTTCCCAGAAACAAGCTTCCCCAAAATATCATCAATAGAACTCCCATCCGGCAACTTAGTATACGCCCGCCCGATATCCTTGTACCTATGGGCATCACTGCCCGCCGATACAGGCAGATTATTTTTACCAGCAATATACTCTGAAAGATTATTCTCAAAATCAAAATACGCCATTCCATTCATAACCTCCATCACAAAAGGGTACTTTATCTTTCTATACGCAAAAACCGAACCCTTCCTCCAGAAACAGAATGGGTGAGGCAGTATAATAGTCCCCCCGAGATTATTGATCTTATCAACAGTATCCCCTACACTCATGAGCGGCTTAATCCTCTCATCAACATTCAATGCAATAATCTCTCCCGCCCTCGTCAATATCTCCTCCCCCCGGATAAGAGCAAAACCATCCTCAAACCTCTGCTTAAAATCACCAACCAGATTATGATCGACAACCGCAACACCATCAAGCCCCCGCATCTTCGCAGTCTCAACAATCTTCTCAATTTTCATAAAGCAGTCCGATGAATATTTGGAATGAACATGGAAATCAATTTTCATCATAAACATAATTTATAAAGCAAATATTTATAATAAATACGCCAAGAGAATTAAATGGTCAAAATAATACTTCCAACAAAAAACGAAGAAGAATCTCTCGCACAAACAATCGACGAAATCAGATCAGTCTGCGCATGCGAAATAATCGTCGTCGACGCGCACTCAAAAGACAGGACCGTAGAAATCGCAAAAAGCAAAAACGCAAGCGTAATCTACGACCATGGCAAAGGAAAAGGTGAAGCTCTGCGCACCGCTTTCGCCTACGCAGATGATGACATAATATTTGTGGACCCTGACGGCACATACCCAATTCAAAAAATGCCGCAATTCATAGAAGCCCTGAAAATCCATGATTCCATCTATGGCGAGCCTGTAGAATACTCAAAAAACGCGATGCCTTGGCAATATCACATAGGCCGCAGAATGACAAAATTGATATTTTACTTACTATACCATACAAGCGGCAACAACATGAGCGGCTTTCGCGCCCTGAAAAAATCCGCAATAGAAAAAATGGCGCTGGAATCCGACGGTTTCGACATAGAGACAGAAATCGCAGCAAAATCAGTAAGATTAAACCTCAAAACAAAAAGCATCCCCATCAGGTACGACAGTCGCAACGGCGCATCAAAATTCCACAGCATAAAAGACAGTCTCGTAGTCTTGCGCGCGCTGTTCAAATACCGCATCAATCCCCTTTCACATCCAGCATTTCATCAATAATATCCACAATCTTTTGCCCTGCTCTGTATTTATTAATTCCATTAGAAACATCTCTTAACTCAGCCATGTTTATTTCATAATCATTATTGAAAGTATCCTTAATTAATTCAGGCAGTTTCTCAAGTTCATCCTGCAAAACCATCCGTACAATGCCCTTATCCTTCAGGTGTTCTGCAAGTGCCTCCTGCTCAACCTGTTTCGGCTGCGGGATAAGAATCGACTTCTTAAAAAAAGCAAGAATATCACAAACCGTAGTATAACCCGATCTTGAAACCACCACATCTGCTGCTTTAATGAGTTCATACACATCATCAACCCACCGGACATACCTGATATTCTGCTTATTCTCATGTTCCATCGGCGCCTTGATAATAAACATCCACTCTTCTATCTTCATTAACTCATCCTCAATTGCAAGAATCTTCTCCTCAAGCGCAAAAGGGCTATGCTTAGGTCCGCTAATCAGAATAACACACAGCCTATTATTCACTTTCAGTTTCTTTTTCAACTCTTCCTGCGCCCCATACTCTTCTGGTCTCGAACCGACAAGAGGCCCAGTATAAACAACCCCTTTAATATCAGTAACCGAGTAAGGATAGATATTATCCGGCGGTTCAAAATCCAACACCACCATTCTCTTACCCCTCTTAACAGAAAAATTATGTATTTGTGTTACAATTTTCCTTATTATTTCACTGCTCAGAGGAAAATCCATCTGATGGTCAACATACATAGAAGGAATACCCAGGCTTCTGCCAGTACAATGCCCGATGCTTCCGTCAGATATAACAACATCCGGTCTTTCCTTCTTTAAAATACTCATCTCCCGGGAAAAAAGCCGCACCATACTAATCAGGATTAACGGCGCTCTTGCAACAGTACCCGCAATATCAAAAGACCCGTCAGTTCTGTCTTTCCAGTCAACAGCAGGCAATTCATAACAAGAAAATCCCTCTTTTTGCGCGAATTTAACACCGGGGCCCCACGTACCAAAAATGACTTTATCTCCTCTCTTGTTAAGGACATTAGCAACAGAGAGCATCCTTCCCACATGCCCAAGTCCCAGTCCATTGCATGAAATATACACTTTCAATCCCTGTGTTTTCGCGCCCTGCGATTCACCGTCATAGTCAATCTTATTATATTTACGAACATCCTTCTTTATCTTAAATACATCTGCCAACACATTGATAACCCAGCTATAAAGTGAATTAAAAGTCCCGAACATTTCATATCTTCTCATCGAGAAATACACAAACAACTTCCTGTCAAAATACATTTTACCCTTCTTCTTCAGGCGAAACGGCATCTCATAATCATCGCCTGCAGAATAATCTGCATATCCCCCGATATCAAGAAACACTTTTTTCCTGAAAGCAGTATTAGCACCAACCGTCATATATGCAATGCGCAATTTATACAAAATATATGCAAGGGCATTATTCATACCAAGAAACATCCTGTACTTCACTCTGTTCTCAATAGGTTTGATAGGCCCGTAAACCCCAGCAACATTCTTGCGCTTCTTAAAGTCAGCCTGTATTTTTTCAAGCCAGTCATCAGGCACATAGCAATCAGCATCCGTCGTAGCAATAATCTCTCCCTTTGCGAAACCAACCCCGTCATTTCTCGCCCCCCCGACACCCTTACTCTTCTGCATAATGACCTTATCTGCATACCTTTTAGCAACCGAGACAGTCTTATCCCTGCTATGCCCATCCACCACGATAATCTCATAATCTTCTCGCGCAATAGACTGCTCATTCAGTGACTCAAGGCACCTCGCAATATTCTTCTCCTCATTATAGGTCGGCACTACAACTGATATCATACATAATATACCTTACTGTAATTTAATCACTTCAATAATCAAATTTGTTATAATTTTTACATTTAATATCTGCATGGAAAATCAGTTTTATTGGATATAATACACACTCATAGACAGTTTGAATTATGCCAATTTTTTTCATTCTTCTGAGAGAAAACTTCAGATGTAACGATTTATCATACTTTATCTTTCCTAAACGTTTTATTCTAATAGCAAGTTCATAATCATCTGCAGCAGGTAATTCTTTATATTTTCCGACAGAGATAAATACTTCCTTTCTAATTGCACAATTCGCACCTAGAGTTGCATAAAAAATATGTGATTTGTATAATGTGTACATAATCACCTCCGAAATTTTAAGCAATACTCTATTTTTCAAACAGTCTTCAAGAGGTTTGAATGGACCGTAAAGCATTACAATACTCCTATCTTCAAAATTTGATTTCACCCTCTCAAGCCAGTTCATAGGCACAATACAATCCGCATCTGTGGTTGCAATTATATCTCCATTTGAAACACCAACGCCGTCATTGCGAGCACCACCAACCCCTTTGCTTTTCTGATTAATAACTTTATCAGCATATCTTTTAGCTATCTTAACCGTGTTATCCTTACTTTCTCCATCAACAACAATTATTTCATACTCTCTTTTAGGCAAGGTTTGGTTCAACAATGATTTTAGGCATTTCTCAATATTTTTTTCTTCATTGTATGTTGGAATAACAACAGACATCATATGTAAGTCCTCTCTAATCGTTAAAATCTCTTTATAGTTGACGTCGTTACTAAATGGACAAACTCTACCCAAAACCAAGAGACGTCAATCTATCCTGGTGAATCTTCGATTCACTGGATCCTAAAATTGCATGGCAATTTTAA